>JBKJJI010000081.1:0-4461 GCA_046598115.1 Acidimicrobiia bacterium
ACGGGCGGCCTCGGGACTCACGTCCCGGGCCGCCCCACCCGTTGGGAGCGCGTGACGATGCAGAAGCTGGCGGTCTCCGACATCTCGGACCTCCGCGCGTACGAGCGCGAGCGGGAGGAGTTCCGGCGCGAGATAATCGCGACGAAGAAGCGCCGTCGCATCGGCGTCGGCGAGATGCTGACGCTGGTGTTCGAGAACACCGACACCATGCGGTTCCAGGTCCAGGAGATGGCACGGGTCGAGCGCATCCTCACCGACGATGCGATCGCACACGAAGTGAGCACGTACAACGAGCTCATCCCGGGCGACGGCGAGCTCTCGGCCACCATGTTCATCGAACTGGTCGAGTCCGACGCGCTGCGTGAGTGGCTGCCGAAGCTGGTCGGCATCGAGGACCACATCTCGATCGTGGTGGGCGAGGCGGCTTCGCCCGCGGTCGAGCAGGACGCCGAGCGGCTGACCCGCTCCGACACGACGTCGAGCGTCCACTACCTGAAGTTCTCCTTCACCGACGCGCAGCGAGCACAGTTCGCGTCGGGTCCGGTGCGGATCGTCGTCGACCACCCCGAGTACGCGGCCGAGACGGTGCTCGACCCCTCGCAGCGCGCCGAGCTCGCCCGCGATCTCGCGGCCGATGGGGCGGGCTGAGCTCCCGGTGCGGATCCCGCTGCATCGTCTCGACCCCGACGCTGCTGTTCCGGTCCAGGCGCACCCGCACGACGCGGGGTACGACCTCCACGCCCGAGAAGGTGCGGTGCTGCGAGCAGGCGGAGGGCGCGCGCTCGTCCCGACCGGGCTTGCCGTAGCGATCCCCGCGGGCTGGGCCGGTCTCGTGCTCCCGCGATCGGGTCTCGCCCTCGAGCACGGGGTGACATGCCTCAACACGCCCGGGCTCATCGACCCGCTCTACCGCGGCGAGCTCAAGGTCCTACTCGTGAACACCGATCCGGACGCCGACTACGCCGTCGAGCGGGGCGATCGGATCGCCCAGCTGGTGGTCACTGCCGTCGCCGACGGCGTGGAGTGGGAGGTCGTCGACGGCCTCGACCCGACCGCACGCGACGCGTTCGGGTTCGGCTCCACCGGGCGATAGGAGCCAGCGGCGCGACCGGGGCAGCGTCCGGGCCACGCAGGGTCCACCACCCTCAGCAGCCGTACCGCTACCGTCAGCGTCATGAAGCGTGCGGGAGGCCCGGAACGGATCGGGATCGACGACCTGCGCGTGGGGCTGGTCGGCCGGGACGCCCACGGCATCGTCCGCCTCTGGAACGAGGGCGCCGAGCAGGTGACGGGACGATCCGCCGGTGAGGTCATCGGCGGTCTCGTACGCGGCGCGCTGGGGCTCGACGACGAGCACCGCCACGCCGACATCCGCGAGTTCCTCGACCAGTACGAGAACGAGCCGTTGCGGGTGAGCGAGCTGTACATCCGGCGGCTCGACGGGACAACGGTTCCGGTGATCGCATCGACGTCGCTCTGGCACGACGTCGAACCGGGCCCCGGCGTCCTCATGGTGATCAGCGACGCGACGAGTCTCCACGATGTCGCCGACCCCGCCGACCCGCTCCACGACCGCGTGACTGGGCTCCCGACCAGCGCGCTCTTCCTCGACCGCGCGGCCCGTGCACTCGTCTGGTGCGCCCGCCTCGAGGCTCCGGCCGCGATGCTCGTGATCGGCATCGACCACTTGAGTCGTGTCGAGGAGGGGCTCGGCACCATTGGTGGGGACGCGGTCCTCGCGGCCCTCGCCGGCATGCTTCGCCTCGACCTGCCCCGAAGTGCGACGCTCGCCCGGGCCTACGGCGACGCGCTCGCGGTCCTGCTCCCCGAGCACGACTCCATGGAGGCAGTCCGCGTCGCGCGCGACCTGGTGGAACGCTTGCGGACATCGATCCAGTTCGAGGGGACGGAGATCCCGGTCACGGCCAGCATCGGTGTGGCCCACGGCGAGGGCACGACCGACGAGGGAGCCAATGCCGCGCTCCTCCAGGATGCTCGGACCGCCTACCTCGCTGCCCGCGCCGAAGGTGGTGATCGATGGCTCGTGTTCGCCGGCGCGTCGCGCCGGCGCGCAGCCGATCGTCTGACGCTCGAGTCCGAGCTCCGACGGGCCGTCGAGCGCGACGAGCTTCGGGTCCTGTACCAGCCGATCGTCGGTCTCGGCTCGGGCGATGTGCTCGGCCTCGAAGCGCTGGTCGCATGGGAGCACCCGACGCGTGGTCTGCTGCGGGCGGGCGACTTCGTGCCGTTCGCGGAGGAGATCGGCTGCATCGGCAGCATCGACGCCTGGGTGCTGCGCGCAGCATGCGCGCAGCACGCCGCGCTGCTGGCGACGCGGCCCCACGATGCTCCGCTGAGCTTGTCGGTCAACGTCTCCCCGAGCGTCGTGCACGCCGATGGATTCGCCGCCACGGTGCGCGAGGCCCTCGCTGTCTCCGGCATCGCGAGCGAGGTGTTCACCATCGAGCTCACGGAATCGGATCTGCTCGATCCCAACCCCGCGCTGGTCGAGCTCGCCGAGCTCGGCATCGGGATCGCGGTCGACGACTTCGGCGTCGGCTACTCCTCACTGCGGAACTTGAGCCGGCTCCCGGTGAGTGCTGTGAAGGTCGATCAGAGCTTCGTCGCCGGGCTCGGTGTCCGACCCGAGGACGAGGGGATCGTCGCCGGTGTGCTGTCGATCGCGCGCACACTCGGGCTTCGAGCGGTCGCGGAAGGGGTGGAGACCACGGCGCAGCTCGCCGCGCTCCGCGCCCTGGGGTACGACTACGCCCAGGGCTTCCTCATCGCGCACGCGATGTCGAGCGAGGACCTGGTTCCGTGGCTTGCCGGCTACGACCGTGAGAGCGTCTGTGGGATCGGCCCGAGCACCGGTGCGCTCGCGACGCCGATCCAGAGGGCGCCGTGGGCTCGCTCCGAGGGCGTCGCGCTCGGGGCGGCGTTCGTCCCACTCGACGACGACCGCGACGCACTCGAGATCTGGACGCTGCGCGCGCTGCTGCGCGTCGAGAACACCGAGGAGGCGGTGGGCGTGCTGATCTCGCTCGTGCACTCCCTCGGGGGACGCACCATCCCGGCACGACTCGAGCACGAGTGGGCGTTCGGTCCGCCGATCCAGCTCGGCGACGGGGAGCCGATGCGTGTTGTCGCGGCTCCGGGGACCACGGCGCGCCAACGCATCGAAGCCGCTCTTCCGGTCGCGATCGAGGACGCGCTGGCGACCGTCGCGGGGATCGCGCGGTTCCAGGGCTCGGGCCAGCAAGCCCTGGCTGATCCGCTCACCGGGCTTCGGAGCCCGTACGAGTTCGCCAGGAGGCTGGCGCGGGTCCACGAGGGTGACTCGATCGTCGTCATCGACGTCGACCGACTCGGGCAGGTGAACGGCGAGGGTGGAACCGATCGGGGCGACGGCATCCTGCGCTCGTTGTCGCGCCGCGTGCGCGAGCAGGCGCGTTCGGTCGACGTCTGCGCCCGGACCGACGACGACGAGTTCTCGATCCTGCTGCCGCGCACCTCGACCGCGGGTGCGATGGCCGCGCTTGCGCGCCTGCGCGGGGTGTGGAGGGAGTGTCGACCCGAGCCGGTGGGGTTCACGAGCGGGATCGCCGCGGTGACGTTGCACGGCGGAGACGACGCAATGGAGCGTGCCCGCGACGCGTTGGGCCACGCGAAGGCTGCGGGACGCAACCGGGATTCGGTCGCGCGCGACGGGAACGAAGCGCAGGTCGGCTGAGGCAGGCGTCCCGCTATGGTGCGACGCCATGGCCCACGACCGCAGGTTCCGCTTCGGGGTGATGGCGCCTGCCGCCGAGAGCGCCAAGGCGTACCGGAAGACCGCGCAGCGCGCTGAGGCGCTCGGCTACTCCACGCTGTACGTCCCCGACCATTTCGTCGACCATCCGTTCGGGCCGTTCCCGGCGATGGCGATGGTGGCGGAGGCGACGACCACCCTTCGTGTGGGGTCGCTCGTGCTCGGTAACGACTATCGCCATCCCGTGGTCCTCGCGCGCGACGCCGCGACGCTCGATCTCCTCTCCGACGGCCGGCTCGAGCTGGGTGTCGGAGCCGGATGGATGACTGTCGACTACGAGAAGGCGGGGATGCCCCTCGATCCGCCGGGCGTGCGCATCGCTCGGCTTGCCGAGTCGCTGGCGATCGTGAAGGGGCTCATGGCCGAGGGTCCGTTCACGCTCGCCGGTGACCACTACCGCATCACCGACCTCGAGGGGATGCCCAAGCCCGTCCAGCGTCCGCATCCTCCGATCGTCATCGGTGGGGGAGGCCAGAAGGTGCTGTCGCTCGCGGCCCGCGAGGCCGACATCGTTGGCATCAACGCGAACCTCAAGGGCGGCCGACCGGACGACCCGTCGAACGCGCCGTCGATGAACCCGGCGAGCACCGACGAGAAGCTGGGATGGGTGCGCGACGCCGCCGGCGCCCGCTTCGACGACCTCGAGATCC
>JBKJJI010000328.1:0-13247 GCA_046598115.1 Acidimicrobiia bacterium
CTCGTTGCGAGCGAGCGGCGTGATGTCCTTCCAGGCATCGAGCGCCGTGGCGTTCGCGATCAGCGCCGTGCGCAGGTCTGGTGGAAGCTCGTGCACCACCCCACCGGGCACTCGCGAGTTGCTCACGGGGCCACGGGAGCGATCAGTCGCGCCGCAGGCCTGCTTCGAGGTGCAGCTGCATCGGTGCGCCCATGGCTTCCATCTCGAGGCGGACGTGGAGGATACCGTCGTCGAGGCGGAGCAGGCGGCGGACGCCGGTGACATCCTTGGCGGTGGGCGTACGCGCGACGAGTGTGCTGACGAGCTCGAGACGCTCGCCGAGCACCCGGCCTTCGTACACCTCGACCACGCCGATCGGCTCCGAGACGACGGCCTCGACCGCGCCATCTCCGACCGGTCGCAGGTAGCCGGTCTCGGCATGGAGCGGCTGCCCGTCGGGCGTGCGGGTGCGCTGCGTGTACGTGACGAACGGCTTTCCCGGGCAGGCGAACGTGGTCTCCTCGACGTAGTCGAAGTCGTCGATCGCCGGGTACTCGCCTCGGCCCTCGCCCTTCCAGGTCCCGAGCAGCCAGGCGAGCGGTTCCACCGCGGCCGGTAGCGTCGTCATCGGGACATCCTCCCACGCTGCTCCCGGCCACGCTGCTCCCGGAGGGGACGACATGGAGACCATCGAATCCAACCCGTACCTCACCGGTAACTTCGCGCCGGTGCGCGACGAGCGCGACGACCCCGAACTCGAGATCACAGGCGCGATCCCGCCCGGGCTCCGGGGGCTGCTGCTGCGCAACGGCCCGAACCCGGTGCTCGACCCCGACCCCGCCGGCTACCACTGGTTCCTGGGAGACGGGATGCTCCACGGGATCGAGCTCGCCGACGGAAAGGCGCACTACCGCAATCGCTGGGTACGCACCGACGAGGCCTGCGCCGCGCTCGGGGAGCCCGCGCCTGCCGACGCGCCGCCACCGGTGAACGGGATCGGCGCGAAGGCCAACACGCACGTCGTCGCGCATGCCGGACGGATCTACGCGCTCGTGGAGTCGAGCCTGCCCACCGAGGTCCGGCCCGACCTCTCGACGGTCGGCGCGGTCGACTTCGACGGGCGGCTCACCACGCCATTCACCGCGCACCCGAAGGTCGACTCGATCACGGGTGAGATGCACTTCTTCGGGTACGACTTCATGGCCCCGCCGTTCCTCCGGTACCACGTCGTCGACGCGCACGGCACCCTCACGCGGACGGAGGAGATCGACCTCCCCGGGCCGGTGATGATGCACGACTTCGCGATCACCACGTCCAGCATCGTGTGGCTCGACCTCCCGGTGCTCTTCGACGTGACGACGTTCGGGATCCGACCGTTCCCGTTCGTGTGGAAGCCGGAGCACGGGGCGCGCGTGGGCGTGATGCCGCGGCTCGGCGGGAACGACGACGTCGTGTGGATCGAGATCGAGCCGTGCTACGTGTACCACCCGCTGAATGCCTACGACGGCGCCGACGGCAACGTCGTGCTCGACGTCGTGCGCTATCCCGACATGTTCGCGTCGGAGGAGTACGGACCCGGCGCGAGCACCGGCACGCGCCTCGAACGCTGGACGATCGATGCGCGCGCCGGGCGAGTCGGCGTCGATCTGCTCGACGACGTGTCGCAGGAGTTCCCGCGGATCGACGGCCGCCAGCTCGGGCGGGTGCACCGCTATGGGTACGCCACCGAAGCCGCGATCGGCGAGCACTGGGGCGGTTTGGGGTCGCTCCGCAAGCACGATCTCGTCGCCGGAACCGTCGAGCGTCACGATGTCGGGGCCGCCGGCGCTGCGGGCGAGCCGGTGTTCGTCCCTGCGGCACCCGACTCCGGCGAGGACGAGGGCTGGGTGCTGTCGGTCGTCTACGACGCGGCGCGCGACGCGAGCGACGTGATCGTCGTCGACGCGACCGACTTCAGCGCCGCGCCCGTCGCGACGGTGCACCTCCCCCGTCGCGTCCCGTACGGGTTCCACGGCTCCTGGGTCGACGGCGCGACGCTCGGCTGAGCTTCTCGAGCAGCTGCGGCGTCACGCACGCCGAGGTCGGTGTCCCCGAGGCAGCGAATCGAACAGACGTTCGGTTCCTCGATCTCAGGAGCAGCCGATGACCACCTCCCGCAACTGCGTCCGTACGACCACCCCCAAGCGCCTCCGCCGGCCGAGCGACGTCGTCGCGCTCGTGCAGGCCGCCCTGGCCGACCACGTCCCGCCCCCGGGCGAGGTCGTCATCTGCCTCGATGCCGAGCGACGGCTGACCGGGCTCGCGCTACGCCCCGAGCCGGGCGAGCACCCCGTGGATGCTGCGCAGCTCGTCGACCTCGCGCACGAGCTCGACGCGGCGGCGGTCGTGCTCGTGTCGTTCCTGTGCGACGAGCGTGAGCTCGCCCTCGAGACCGACGACGACGGGTTCCTCCACCTCGCGCGTGCCTGCCTCGACCAGCACGTCCTCCTCTTCGACCATGTGCTGGTCGCCGGCAGCCGGTGGCGATCGATGTGGGACGCGGCGCGCGCTACCGGGGATCCCGCCGCATGAACCAGGTCGTGAACGCCTCGCCGTCCGAAGCGGCGGCGAGCGCCGGATCGGGCGCGACGACCTCCTCGACGACCTCGAACCCGTGGCGACGGTAGAAGACCACGTTCGCGGGCTTGTCGGTCTCGAGCCACGCGACTTCGCCGTCGGTGTCCATCCGGGTGCACAGCACCGTGAGGAGTGCCCCGCCGATCCCGGCGCCCTGCAAGCCCGGCTCGACCGACACCGGGCCGACGTGCCAGTGGCGCTCGGCGAGGTCGCGACCGCAGAACAGCGACCACACCACGAGGCTGCGCGAGTCGTCGCCCGGGGGCCCGATCGCCTCCGGTGGGGTCCGCAGCTCGTCGCCCGCGACCGCACCGATACACGTCCCCGGAGCGGCAGCCGCCGCGACACCCACGATGTGGCTACCGAGGAACGCACCGAGCTGCGGAGGGGGCATCGTGCTCACGAACCCGACGAACACGTCGAGGCTGCCGCCGACCCGCGCCTTCGCGTCCGGGCCCATGACCCAGCGGAACGTCGGGCTGTCGGCGAGCGCGCGTCCCGCGACCGCCCCTGCCAGGGGCAGCTCCTCGGGCGCGAGGGCGCGGATCTCGAGCGGCAGGGGCTCCATCTCGGCTCGACGACCCGTCAGCGCCGAGCGTCGCTCAGCGGGCCCGCAGCGCCTCGATGATCTTCGGTACCACCTTGTGCACGTCGCCGACGATGCCGAGGTCGGCGACCGAGAAGATCGGTGCCTCGCCGTCCTTGTTGATCGCGAGGATCGTGTCGGAGCCCTTCATGCCCACGAGGTGCTGCGTGGCGCCGGAGATGCCGAGCGCGATGTAGAGCTTGGGCTTCACGGTCTTGCCGGTCTGGCCGACCTGCTTCGAGTACGGCACCCACCCGGCGTCGACGATGGCGCGCGACGCACCCGAGGCGCCCTTGAGCAGCTTCGCGAGCTCGTCGACGATCGGCCCGTAGGCCTCGGCGCTGCCGATGCCCCGACCACCCGAGACCACGATCGGTGCCTCTTCGAGCTTCGGCCCTTCGCGCTCCTCGACGTGGCGCTCCAGCACCTTGGCTTCGGCGGCCCGACCGGCGTCGCCGGCGTCGAGCGCCACGACCTCGGCTGCGCCGCCACCGCTCGGCTCCGCCGCGAATGACTTCGGGCGGATCGCGGCGAGGAAGGGCTTCTCGGCCTCGAAGCTGGTGTCGACGAGCGTGTTCCCACCGAAGATCGCGGTGCCGACGACCACAGCGTCGCCGTCGACCCTGAGGTCGGTCCCGTTGGTGAGGACGGGGCGGTCGAGCTTCACCGAGAGCCGGGCGATCGCGTCGCGTCCGTCGTAGGACTGTGCGAACAGCACCGCGTCGGGAGCATCGGACGCCACGAGGCCCGCCAGCGCCGAGGCGCCGACGATCCCAGGCAGCACGTCGCCCGGGTCGACCGCGTGCACCTTGGTCGCACCGTGCTCGCCGAGTGCGCCGGCGAGCGCATCGGCGTTGGTGCCGACGTAGACGCACTCGACGGTGTCGGCGAGCTCACGCGCCTTGGTGAGCAGCTCGAGCGTGCTGGTGGCCGGCTTGTCGCCCTCGGCCTCGGCGTACACGACGATCTTGGGGATGCCCATCTCGATCCTGTCTCTCCCTGTCGCGGGACTCGTTGTTCCGGTACTCGTTGCTCGGGCGGCTAGATGACCTTGAGCTGCTCGAGGAAGGCGATGACGCGCTCGTGCGCGGTGCCGTCGTCCTCGATCTTCTCGCCCGCCTCGCGCGCCGGCGCGGCGCGCACGTCGCTGATCTTCTGACGGGCGCCGGCCCAGCCGACCTGGTCGTCGGCGAGCCCGAGGTCGGCCGCCTTCACCTCATCGACCGGCTTGTTCTTCGCCGCCATGATCCCCTTGAACGAGGGGTAACGGGGCTCCACCACACCGGCGGTCACGCTCACCACCGCCGGCAGTGATGCCTCGACCTCGTCGAAGCCCGCCTCGGTCTGGCGCTGGATCTTTGCCTTGCCGTCGGCGATCTCGATGTGCTTCGCGAACGTGAGCGACGGCCAGCCGAGCAGCTCGGCGACCTGCGCCGGGATCGTGCCCGTATAGCCGTCGGTCGACTCGGTCGCGGTGAGGACGAGGTCGACCGCACCCGCACGCTCGATGGCCTTGGCGAGCACCTTGGCCGTCGACAGCGCGTCGCTGCCGCGCAGCGCGTCGTCGGACACGAGGATCGCCTGGGCCGCGCCCATCGCGAGTGCGGTCCGCAGACCCGACACCTCGCTGTTGGGTGCCATCGACACGAGGGTGACCTCACCGCCACCCGCCGTGTCGGCCAGCTGGAGGGCCATCTCGACCCCATAGCTGTCGGACTCGTCGAGGATGAGCTTGCCCTCACGCTTGAGCGTGTGCGTCTCGGGATCGAGCTCGCCCGGGTTGGCAGGGTCAGGGATCTGCTTCACGCAGACGACGATGTTCATGGCGCTCCAGCCGTTCGACCTGGTCAGTGTGCGGCGACGAGTCTTGCCCGCCGGAGCCCCCCAAGTCGAAACCGGGCTCGATCGGGTTCCCTAGGCTCGGGGCATGCCGCGTGTCGTGATCTTCACCCGACTCAACGCCCAGCCCGGCCGGCGCGACGAGCTGCTCGCCGAGCTCGAGGTCTTCGGTCTGGTGGTGCGGGCCGAGCCGGGGAACGAGGCGTTCGCGGTGCACGCGGCACGCGACCTGCCCGACGTGGTGGTGGGCTACGAGGTGTTCTCGGACGAGGCGGCGCTCGCCGAGCACCGGGCCTCCGACGAGACGGCCGCGATCACGGAACACCTGCCCGCGCTCCTCGCCGGGCCTCCGGAGATCACGTACGCCACCTAGCTCCCGCTCTTGGTCCCATCCCCTGCCTGGGCGAGCAGGGCGTCGAGGTGGGCAACCCCGCGGGTGATCGCGGACGCGTAGCCCTCGTCCTCGATGCGCGGCCCGACCATCTCGAGCTCGAACGCCCCGCCGTAGCCCGCGTCGAGGAACGCCCTGAGAATGCGCGCGAGCGGGATGTCACCGTCGCCGGGGACGGCGCGGTCGGGGGTGCAGAGGCTGCCGATCACGAAGTCGCTCACCTGCACGTGCTCGATCAGCCCACCGCAACCGCGGATCGTGTCTCGCAGCCCCCGCTCGGCGAAGCACGAATTGATCTCGGCACACACGCCGACACCGAGCCGGTCGGCGAGGTCCACGCCGTCGCGCAGCCTCGTCACGAAGCTCAGGTCGAGGCGCAGCGGTCCGGTCGGCTCGATGGTGAGCGCGACGTCGGCGCCGACCGCTGCCACCCGGACCGGTGCCAGCATCTCGCCAAGCGCGTCCGCCGCCGCGTCCCAGTCGAGCTGCCCGGCGGGGCCGGTGGTGAACACCATGCAGCACCCACCAGGCCCGGCGACGGTCGCAGCCACGTCGACCGCGGCGAGGAGCCGCTCCTGGTGCTCGGACCAGGTCGACGGGTCGTCGAGGTCGCACCATCCGAGCTCGACGAGGTTCGAGACGCGGAGGCCTGCGCTGTCGAACCGCGCCACCGCGGCATCGAGCCCCGCCTCGACCAGCTTGCGGTACGACAGGCCGACGTGGGTGATCCCGGCGTCGGCCCAGAAGCGGAGATCCTCGTCGAGCGTCCAGCCCCAGCTCGAGACCGCACTCACCGAGAGCCGCGCGTCGGTCGCCACGAAGCGAGTCTCGCCCATCGAGCCCCTCAGTCGAGGTCGAGGTCGAGGTCGAGGTCGGCCGCCGAGATGTCGGGGACCGGCATCCGGGCGGTGACGCCACCGTCGACCGGGATCACGGCACCGGTGACGAACGCCGCCTCGTCGGACGCGAGGAACAGCGCCGCGTTCGCGATGTCGATCGGGAGCCCGAGGCGCGTGAGGTGCATCGCCTTCGTCGCACCCCCGATCACGGGGTCCTCCATCATCTTGAAGGCACCTTCACTCGTGAGCACCATCCCCGACACGATGCAGTTGGAGCGCACGTTGTCGGCCGCGTACTCCACCGCGATGGAGCGGGTGAGCGTGTTGAGCGCGCCCTTGGCCGCGGTGTAGGTGTCGAGGCCGGGCGTGCCGAGCATCGCGGCGGCCGACGAGATGTTGACGATCGCGCCACCGCCGGCCTTCGCCATCTCGGGGATGCCGTACTTGCAGCACCACATCACCGCCTTGAGCGCCACGAGCATGATCGAGTCCCATGCATCATTCTCGAGCTCGGTGACGCGCCGGTCGAGTCGGCCCGGCCCCATCAGCTCGGTGGGTGCCGCGTTGTTCACGAGCGTGGTGAGCTTGCCGTAGTGCTCCACTGCCGCGCCGACCATCGCGATGACGTCGGCCTCCTGCGACAGGTCGGTCGGCACGAACACCGCGTCACCGCCGGCATCGCGGATCTCGGCCTCCACCGCGCTGCCGTCGTCGAGGCTGCGCCCCGTGACGATCACCTTGGCGCCCTCGTCCGCGAAGCGGATCGCGGTCGCGCGACCGATGCCACGCGTCGACCCGGTGACGATCGCCACCTTGTCGTCGAGCCGTCCGGGACGAGGCAACGCTTCACTGGGGCTCATAGCTCGATCTCCGTGGTTCGGGCCGGGCCGTCGGGCTCGACGAGGATCTTGACGTGGTGCTCCACCTCGCGGAGCCGGGTGAAGGCGTCGGCGACGCCATCGAAGCCGACCGTGCCCGTGACGAGCGGGCTCACGTCGATCGCACCCTCGGCGATCGCCCGCAGGGTCGACGAGAACTCCTCGGGCCCGTAGGCGTACACGAAGTGGAGATCGAGCTCCTTCACGACGGCGATCAAGGGCCGGAACGTGTCGGGCTGCATGCAGACGCCGGCGACGACGATCCGGCTCCGGGTCGGTGCATCGAACACCGCCTGGTCGAGCATGCCGGGCACCCCCACCGCCTCGAACAGCACGAGCGGACGCAGGCCGTCTACCCGTCGCCAGACGTCGACGACCGGCTCCTCGCGAGGGTCCACCACCTCGTGCGCGCCCACTTGCGTCGCGAGCGCCCGTCGTTCCGGGGAGAAGTCGCCGGCGACGATCGGCTCCACGCCGCGCGCGGCGAGCCACGTGATGATCGCCAGCCCGATCGGGCCGCACCCGATCACGACCGCGGCATCACCCTCACGGAGCCCGGCGCGCTCGATGGTGTGGAGCCCGACCGCCATCGGCTCGGTCAACGCGGCGCGTCGGTGGTCGAGGCCGTTGGGCACGGGGACGCAGAGCGCGGCGGTGAGCACCATGCGCTCGGCGAAGCCTCCCGGCGCGTCGTTGGTGAAGCCGAGCGGGAGCATCGCGTCACCGCGCAGGAGGTACGGCACGGAGACCACGAGGTCGCCGACGCGGGCCGGACCGACCGCGTCCGGACCGAGCTCGAGCACCTCGGCCGACCACTCGTGGCCGAGCACGTAGTCGTGGCGGGGATCGAACCCCGTGTCGGCGCCGAGCGCGGCGCCGACCTCCACCAGGTGATCGGAGTGCTCGAGGGTGTGCAGATCGGAACCGCAGATCCCGCAGGCGCGCACCGCGACCAGCACCTCGCCGGCCTGGGGCACCGGGTCGGCGACGTCGTCGACGACCAGACGCCGGTCCCTGGCCACCACCGCTCGCACGGCGGCGAGCCTAGGTCCCGCGGTCGGGTCGCCCACTCGGGACACCCGGTCGGGCGGCCTGGTCCGATCGCCCTCTCGGGACCTTGGTCACAACATGCTGCGCGGGACTGCCCGATCGGCAGCGTGCTCCGTACACTGGTTCCATGGTCCAGGTCGCCGAATACCTGAAGCTGCCGCACTGGTCGTCCGAGATCCCCCTCGACACGCCGCACCCGCGCCTCGACGTCCTCGCCGAGAGCGGCTACGTCGTGCTGGCAGACCTCGACCCTCCCATCGCCGAGCACGAGTACCTCGACCTCGAGTACATGCACTGGAAGAGCGGGGGCGACACGAACTTCGCACCCGTCGCGACGGCCGACGGCGAGCTCGACTGCCAGGGGTTCTGGAAGCCGGGCGAGGAGCGCCCCGACAAGGGCGGCCAATGGACCGCGAACGCCGAGCGGTGCCCCACCCTCGTGCAGCAGGTGAAGTCGGTGGGCGCCGACTTCGGTCGGGTGCGCGTGATCAACCTCGAGCCGCAGTCGTACGAAGACTCCCTCCGCAGCTTCCACCGCGACGACAACAACCGCTTCAACCCCGACACGGACGGGTGGGTCGTGCGCTCGTGGATCGAGCTCACCGACAACCCCGACAGCTACATGATCCTCATGGAGCACGGTCCCGACGGCCTGCCCGACCAGCGCACCGAGGTGCACCTCCCGCTGCACCGGGGCGCACGGTTCGTCGTCGACACCCAGCGCCTGTGGCACGTCGTGTGCCACCCCGGCTCGGGCCTTCGGTACGCGCTCATCTCGAGCTTCGAGAGCGGCCCAGCACTCGACAACTGGATCCACAGCCAGCTCCCCTGAGCGCGCCGTAGCATGCCGGACATGCGCTTCGGCATGTTCATGGCACCGTTCCACGACATCGGGCAGAACCCGACGCTCGCGATCGAGCGCGACCTCGAGCTGATCCAGCACCTCGACCGGCTCGGCTTCGACGAAGCCTGGATCGGCGAGCACCACTCCGGGGGCTTCGAGACGATCGCGTCGCCCGAGGTGTTCATCGCCACCGCCGCCGAGCGAACCCGGCACATCCGGCTCGGCAGCGGCGTGAACTCGCTCCCCTACCACCACCCGCTGCTGCTGGCCGATCGGTTCATGCTGCTCGACCACCTCACCCGCGGGCGGGCGATGCTCGGCTGCGGGCCCGGCCAGCTCACCTCCGACGCGCACATGCTCGGCATCCCGCCCGACACCCAACGCCCGCGCATGGAGGAGGCGCTGGACGTCATCGTGCGCCTGTTCCGAGGCGAGACCGTCACCGCGAAGACCGAGTGGTTCGAGATCAACGACGCCCGGCTCCAGCTCGCGCCGTACTCCCCCGGAGGCATCGACATCGCCGTCGCCGCATCCATCTCACCCGCGGGCCCGCGCAGCGCCGGGCGTTACGGCCTCGGGCTGCTCTCCGTCGGGGCCACCACCGACGCAGGCTTCGACATCCTCGGAGCGCACTGGGACGTGATGGAGCAGCGCGCGGCCGAGTTCGAGCAGGTCGCCGACCGGGCGAAGTGGCGACTCGTCGGCCCCATGCACCTCGCGACCAGCAAGGAGCAGGCCCGCCGCGACGTCGAGTTCGGGATCGTCGAGTTCAGCCGTTACTTCCGCCATGTGCTGCCGACGAGCCCGGTCGGCGAGGGCGACGACGTCGCGACCATCATCGACCATTGCGACACCAACGGCTTCGCGGTCATCGGGACCCCCGACGACGCGATCCGCCAGATCGAGCGCCTCGTGGCGCAGTCGGGCGGGTTCGGCACCTTCTTGCTCTTCGGGCACGAGTGGGCGGACCCGGAGGCGACGCGCAGGAGCTACGAGCTCTTCGCCCGGTACGTGATGCCGCACTTCCAGGGCCAGCTCGAACCGGTGCAGGCGTCGTACGACTGGATCGTGGGCTCCGGCGGCAGGTTCGTGAACGCCGCGTCCGGTGCGATCGACAAGGCGTTCCAGGATCACCTCGCCGAGCAGGCTCCCGCCGCCGACGGCGAGCGCGCGGCCACCCAGGCATCGGGCGACGTCAGCGCCTGACGGTCGATGATGCACGCGGGCGGGCTGGTTCTTCCGGGCCCTCGCGCTCGGCGCGTCGCCACGAGCGGAGCTGCAGGTACACGAGAAAGCTCACGATCGCGGCCCACACACACCACAGCGACGTGAGCGCCTGCGCCTGGACCACGACGAGCACGGCGACCGCGGCTGCGTTCGCCACGCCGAACCACCGGATGTACGCCCGACTCGAGAGCAGGAACGCGCCGCACGTCGCGACGACGTAGCTGGCGGTCAGTGCCCCACCCGCGCCGCCACCGCCGAAGTACTCGATGACGTGTCCCTGGATGTACGCCGTGACCGTCTGCGCGACCAGACGCTCGGCGAGGAGCACACCGACGACGCCGCCGAGCAGCACCATCGGCGCGATGAGCTGCCGTCGTCGTCGGAGCGGCTCGACGAGGAAGATGGCGAGCGGCGCGAGCAACGGCAGCAGCGCCCAGGCGAACACGAGGTAGACGTACATCGCGGCCCGGCCGACGGAGGCCGAGGTCTCCCCCTCGAGACCGAGCCACACGAACCCCTCGGTGATCTGGTGCAGCCCGAACGCGAGCGGCAGCGCTGCGAGCGGGATCTCCCTGGGTGCGCGTGCCTCGGTGAGCGCCGCGACACCAACCACGCTGATGACGGAGCCCGCCACGAAGTCGGCCTCGGCCGAGAAGCACATCAGTCCGGCCCCGGGACGTTCACCGGGGAGCCGTGGTGGGCGACCATGCGCCACGCGCCGTCTTCACCCGTGAACACGTTGAGCGCGGCGACCGACGACCCCGAGAGCTCCTCGGTGTCGGCGCCGCCACCGTCGGGGGAGCCGGTGGCCTGGAGGATGTTCTCGTCGAGCGTCACCCACGCCGCGTCGCCCACGACGTGGACCTGCTCGTCGGTGAGGACGAACTGGATGAACGGGGTGCCCGAGAAGATCGCCTCCCAGGAGCCGATCACCCGGGCCCAGCCCCGCAGCGTCGGCCATCCTGGGTGCGTCACCGAGGCGCGGTCGGAGTGCTCCCACACCCCCGACATCGCGTCGAGGTCGCGTCCCTCGAACGCCGCGTAGAACGCGGCGTTGACCCCGGCGACGGCGTCCTCGGGGCTGCCCATCGGCATAGTGTGGCGAGCCACGACGCCCGGCGCCATTGTCCAACCGGCCAACGCTCGCGCGATGTGTGACCCGACGCACTGGCACCTGGCAGGATCTGACGATGCCCGGCCAGAACCAGGAGCGGCCCCTCGAGGGGAAGATCGCCGTCGTGACCGGCGCGAGCCGCGGGATCGGGAAGGGCATCGCCGTCGAGCTCGGGCTCGCAGGCGCGACCGTGGTGCTCACCGCCCGCAGCACCGAGGCCGGTCCGGTCCCCGGGACGATCGGCGAGACCGTCGCCGAGATCGAGACCGGTGGTGGGCGTGCGATCGGCATCGCGTGCGACCATCACGACGACGACGCGGTGCGCGCCGTCTTCGAGCAGGTCGAGCGCGACCACGGTCGTCTCGACGTCCTCGTGAACAACGTGTACTCCGCGATCGACCTCGCCCCGTGGCTCGGGCAGCCGTTCTGGGAGCTGCCGATCGAGGCGTGGGACCAGGTGCTCGACATCGGCGTGCGCTCCCACTACGTCGCGAGCGTGCTCGGGGCTTCGATGCTGCTCGCCGCGCGGGGCCTGATCGTCAACGTGTCGTCGTCGGGGGCGGTGGAGTACGCACACAACGTCGTCTACGGCGTCGGGAAGTCGGCGCTCGACAAGATGACCGCCGACATGGCCCACGAGCTCGCGCCGCACGAGGTCACGGTCGTCTCGCTGTGGCCCGGGCTCGTCCGCACCGAGATCGTCGAGCTCGGCGCTCGACGCACCGACGATGGGCGCGCCATCCTCGACCTCCCCGGCGAGGGGACGTTCGACCTCGCCGACGCCGAGACGCCGCGCTTCGTCGGACGCGGCGTCGTCGCGCTCGCCACCGACCCGGACGTCTTGCGCCACACCGGCCGCGCGATCCCGACGGCCGAGCTCGCCACGACGTACGCGTTCACCGACGTCGACGGTTCACTCCCGGGAGCCGGGCTCCGTCCCTGATCCGAGCCAGTCCGCAACGATCTCGTCGGCGTGCTCGTCGAGGTCCGGCGCCGGCCCCGGCTCGACCACGAGGCCCCCCGCACCGACGTGCGGGTCCGCGAGCACGTCACGCGCATCGTTGACCGGAGCGATCGGCACGCGGGCGTCGACGAACGCCTCGACGACCTCCTCGCGCGGGCGATCGGCGATCCACCCCGCGACCATGGCGTCGAGCTCGTCGCCGGCACCCCGACGGGACGCCGCGGTACCGAAGCGGGCACGCGACTCCTCGTCGTCGCGCCCGAGCAGGCGCAGCACGCGCGCGACCTGGGCATCGGTGGTGCCCGACACGGCCACGAAGCATTCGTCGGCCGTGCGGTACACGTTGCGGGGGACCCCGCCCGGCACTCGGCTCCCGCTGCGCTTCGGCGGTGCACCCTGTCCGTCCCACCCGACGATCGTGCCCGCCATCACGTGCAGCATCGGCTCGAGCATGCTGACGTCGACCAGCCTGCCCCGGCGGGCGCCGTCCCCGCCCGTGCTGCCGGCGTCGCGGCTCCAGCAAGCGGCGAGCGCGCCGATGACGCCCCAGAACGCGGTGACCGTGTCGCCGACCGCGACGGACGACAGCATCGGCGGGCCGTCGGCTTCACCGGTCATGTGGGTGAGCCCCGCGAACGCCTCGGCGAGCGTCCCCGCACCGGGGCGGTCGGCATACGGCCCCGTGAGCCCGTAGCAGCTGACGCTCACCACGACGAGACCGGGGCTGCGCGCGGCGAGCTCGTCGTAGGTGCAGCCCCACCGCTCCCGGACGACGGGCGTGAGGTTCTCGATGAGCACGTCGGCCGCGCGCACGAGGCGCTCGAACGTGGCGCGGTCCGCGGCGTGAGCATCGTGGGTCGGATCGAGATCGAGGGCGATGGAACGCTTGTTGCGGGCGACGAGCTCCCACGCGACCGCAC
>JBKJJI010000431.1:0-8055 GCA_046598115.1 Acidimicrobiia bacterium
ATGACCGAGAGCACGACGAGCACGCCTCCGACCCCGAGGGTGAGCCCGTCGACCGAGAGACCGGGCTGGGGTTCGGCAGCTCTGGCCGCTCCGATGGGAGCCAGCGGGGAGAGCGCGATCGCGCTCAGCGCCGCGAGCGGGGCCGCCAGCACCCCGACGGCGGCGGCGCGCACGAGGGTCAGCACGACGAGCTGTCGGCGGCGCACCCCGAGCGCCCAGAGCGCGGGGTACCCCTCGGACTCGGTCCACGCCTGGCGGGTGAGCGCGGCTCCGAACACGGCGATCACGGCCAGGCCGGCGAAGGCGGCGAGCAGCATGAGGGCGACCACCTGCGGGCGGATCGTTCGCTCGATCGACTCTGCCGAGTCGCTCTGCGCATACCCGACGAACGCGCGGAGTCGGCGGTCCTCGATCTCGCGCCGGAGGGCTGCGATGCTGCGATCGCCGTCGATGAGTCGCAACGCGAGTCCGGTCTGGGTCTCCCATCCCTCGGTGTCGGCGACCTCGAGGAGCGCCCGGCTGACGTGCGCGAGCGCGAGCCAGTTCCCCGACGGCGGCACGAGTTCTCCTGGGGAGATCTCGATCCCGACGACCTCGAGATCGTGGCGCACCTGCTCCTGGTCTCTGGTCCGGAAGCGGGCCCGCACGGTGTCGCCGACCTGCACGTCGCCCCGCCGCGCCAGCTCCTGGGAGAGTGCCACCTCGTTCGGAGCGTCGTCGCGCGGGAGGCGTCCTTCGAGCACGCGACTGCGGTTCATCGTGCGGCCGAAGGAGCCATCCGGGCTCCCGACCACGGTCACCTCACCCGGGCCGGTGTAGTCGGAATTCCCGCCGGGCTGGAGCGAGTGACCGCTCGACGTCCGGAGGTCGGCACTGATGGCCCGGACCAGGGCCGACTCCTCCACCTGCGGGAGGTCGGCGACCTTGGTGGCGTCGCAGTCGTAGGGCGCCTCGCCGGCCTCCAGATCCTCGGGGCCGGGGCAGAAGTCGTTGAACGCGAGCACGTCGTAGGCGCGCTGGTCGTGCAGGAAGCGCTCGTAGGCGGTGTCGGTCCGTCGCGCCCCGGCCGCGGCGGCGATCACGAATCCGGACGCGACACCGATGAGCAGCGCGAGCGCCAACCAGCTGCGCCACCGTCCGCGTAGCTCGGCCGCGAACCGCATCCGGACGGCTCCCATCAGCCGCTGCCTCGGTGATCGCGCCGGACCGTCTGCGCCGCGTGCCAGCCGCACATGCCGTGGACGCCGCCGCCCGGTGGGGTGGACGACGAGCAGAGGTAGACGCCGGGGATCGGCGTCCGCCACGGCCGGGCCGACACCGCGGGGCGGGTCACGAGCTGACGGAGGTCGCCCATACCTCCGTTGATGTCGCCCCCGATGTAGTTCGCGTTGTACGACTCGAGCCGGGCCGGGCCCATCGTGTGACGGGCCAGGATCTGGTCGCGGAATCCCGGCGCGAATCGCTCCACCTGCTGCTCGATCGCGGCGCTCTGATCGACGTCGGACCCGGACGGAACGTGGCAGTACGCCCAGGCCGTGTGCTTCCCGGCCGGAGCCCGTGAAGCATCGAAGCTGCTCGGCTGCACGAACAGGACGAAGGGCCGCTCGGGATGGCTGCCTGCCTGCACCGCGGCTTCGCCGGCAGTCACCTCGCCGAGGGTGCCGCCGACGTGGACGGTCGCGGCGCGCGCGACACCGGGTGCCGTCCAGGGGACCGGGCCGTCGAGCGCCCAGTCGATCTTGAAGACCCCGGGTCCGTAGCGGTACTTGGCGAGCGAGCGGGCGTAGCGGCTGGGGACGGCGTCGCCCGCGATCCGGAGCAGCTGCCGGGGGGTGACGTCGAGGACGGTGGCGTCGGCCGGCGGGAGCTCTCGGAGCGAGGTGACCTCGTGGCCGGTGACGATCTCACCGCCGTGCTTGCGCAACAGGCTCGCGAGCGCGTCTGCGAGCCGTTGGGAACCCCCGGCGGCCATCGGCCAACCGACGAGGTGCCCCAACAGCGCGAGGAACATCCCGTATCCGCCGGTCCCCACTGCGTCGAGCGAGAGCATCGAGTGTCCGGCGACCCCGGCGAGCAGAGCCCGCGCTTCGTCGTCTGCGAAGCGCGCTCGCGCGAGCGACGCGGCCGGACGAATGGCGCTGACGCCGAAGCGTGCGAGCGCGATGGGAGCACGAGGAACTCGCAGGGGCGACAGCATCGCGTCGACGATCTCGGTGCCGTGCTCGACCAACGGTCCGAAGAGCCGCTCGTAGGCGCGTCCGTCGTTCCCGAGCCCGTGCGCGGTGTCGGCGACCGAGCGTTCGAGGATCGCGGCGCGTCCCCCGTCGAGGGGATGCGCGAGTGGTGCCGACGGGTGGATCCACTCGAGCCCGTGATCCCCGAGGGGAAGATCGGTCAACGCCGGGGAGGCGAGCGCCAACGGGTGGATCGCCGCGCAGACGTCGTGCACGAACCCGGGGCTCGTCAGCTCGGCCGACCGCGTCCCCCCGCCGATGGTCGTCGACGTTTCGAAGCAGGTGACAGCCCACCCGGCCCGGGCCAGGGTGATCCCCGCCACCAGGCCGTTGGGCCCGGCGCCGACGATGACCGCGTCAGGCACGACGATGCCTCATCCGGCAGATTCTCGTCGATGCCCCGAGCGCAGCTCCTCGAGTGCGGCGCGATCGATCTGCTCGGCGCTCGCGACGGCGACCCGACAGTTCGTCACGGCTCGCAGCGTCGCCGTGCGCAGGCCTCCCTCGAGGACGGCGCGCTCGCCGAGGATCGCTCCCGGGCCGACCTCCGCGATCGGTTCGCCGTCCACCACCACGTCGAGGACGCCGTCGAGCAGGAGGAAGAGGTCGTCGCCCGGAGCGCCCTGCTCGACGAGTGATTGACCCTTCTTCACGCTCCGCAGCTCCGGCTTGGCGCCCCCCCGCATGATCTGCGAGGACAGCTGGCGCTCGAGCGCGGTCTCGACCGCAGTCACGTAGGCCTTCGAGTCCTGCTTTCCCCACGGCGTGTGCTTGCCGAACGAAGAGCGGTACCAGTCCTTGAAATCGGCGAGCCCGGCCTTCGCGGCGAGGTTCCCGGTGTGGTCGTACACCCAGTGCCGCGGGAACACGCTGGCCCCGATCAGCTCGAACTTCGAAGTTCCATCGAGGTGGATCGTGAGCGCGAGCGTCGTCCACACATCAGGCGGCTTCAGCTGAAAGAATGGCGGGTGCTTCACGTGTCGCGGAGCTGGAAGCGGCGCCCGCCCGCCCGCGGTCTGCACGAATCGGGCGCTCGTCCCGCGGAGCTCGGGGTCCTGGACGATGTCGGGGAGCGCGACCGGGTTGAACACCGCACTTCGGCCCGCGAGGGAGACGGTCGTGAGCCCCATCGCCCCGCCACCGGAGTAGCCGGCGTCGACCACGAGCCCGTCCTTGACCTCGATCCAGGCGGAGAGTTCGTTCGCGAACCGGAAGCGTCCGGCGAGGCGCAGGGCTTCGAGCTCGTTGGCGGAGGCGACGGAATCGGGGGGAGGCTCGTCGTAGTGGGTCACGCCGGTCTCGAAGAACTGCTTCGGCAGGCCGGTCACGGCCTCGGACGGGATCCAGGAGAGGGAAAGGGCAGATGACTCGATGCGCATGATGAGGCCTCTCGTGCCGCTGGGTGTGCCCCGCACGCTACGGATGGCGCCGAGCCGCGACGAGGGGGCCAACCCGGCCGTGAGGGGGGTGGTGGCACCCGGCCCGACCCGGGGGAAGCCACCTTGTCCCCGGCCGCCTGAGCGGGCTGAATAGAGGGCGATGGCGGAGCGCTCGACGATCACGGTGTTCCTCGCCGACGACAACGTCATCGTCCGCGAAGGGGTTCGGGCGCTCCTCGCGCTCGAGCCCGACCTCGAGGTCGTCGGCGTCGCGGGTGACTACGACGAGCTGGTGGCCGGTGCCGAAGCTGCCGCGCCGCAGGTGCTCGTCACCGACATCCGGATGCCGCCGAGCTTCCAGAGCGAGGGCATCGATGCCGCGAAGGAGCTGCGCAAGCGTCATCCCGGCACTGGCGTCGTCGTGCTCTCGCAGTACGACGACCCGGAGTACGCCGTCTCCCTGCTCGCCGATGGCGCGGCAGGATACGCGTATCTGCTGAAGGATCACATCGCTGAGGGCGACCAGCTTGCCCGAGCGGTCCGAGAAGTGGCGACGGGGGGTTCGGTCCTCGATCCGACGATCGTCGAAGCGCTCGTGCGCCCGGTGACTGGCGACGGCGAGCTGAGCGATGACGAGGAGGACTTGCTCCAGCAGGTCGCGCGGGGTCGGCCGATCAAGGCGATCGCAGCGACCCGCGCAACGACTCCGGCGGCCGTCGCCGCGGCGGTGGAGGCGCTGTTCCTGAAGATCTCCCGCGACGCGACCGCCGGCACCGCCGGTTCGTTGCGTCGTTTGCGACTGCTCCACCAGGCGATCGTCGACCGCGAGGAGCAAGGCGAGACCCTGAGCCGGCTCCTGCCGACCGGCGTCGCGGAGAAGGTCCGCCGCGAAGGTGGGCGGATCGGCGAGACAGAAGAGCTCGTCGTCACTGTCCTCATGTCCGACATCCGGGGCTACTCGGGGATCGCCGAGAACGCAGATCCGAGTGCCCTGGCGCATCAGCTCAACGAGCACCGGGCCGAGATGAACCATGCGATCCTGGACGCCGGCGGCACGGTCATGCAGTTCATCGGCGACGCGGTGATGGCGTGTTTCGGTGCACCGGTCTCGTCGGAGGACCACGCCGACCGCGCGCTGGAAGCGGCCCGTGCGATGGAAGCGCGCCAGGCGATCGTGGACGAGCGATGGGAGCGAGAAGGACTCTCCCCGTTCGTGTTGGGCATCGGTCTGTCGACCGGCCCGGTTGCCGCCGCGCTGTTGGGATCCGAAGAGCGCCTCGAGTACACGCTCGTCGGCGACACGGTGAACCTCGCGCAGCGCTTGCAGGACCTCGCCCGTCCCTCGGGGATCGTGCTCAGCGAGGCCGCGCTCGACGCGTTGACCGAACGTCCCGTGTGCAAGGGGCTGGGATCCCAAGCAGTCAAGGGCCGGACCCAGGAGGTCCGGGCATACCTGATCGACGAAGGGGAAGGAAGCACATGACCGACGAGACCGTCCTCGTGACCCGGGGGCTGCGCAAGACGTTCGAGTCCGAGGGCGCGCCGGTGCGCGCGCTGCGCGGCGTCGACTTCTCGATGCGCTCGGGGGAGTTCGTCGCGATGATGGGTCCGTCGGGATGTGGAAAGTCGACGATGCTCAACCTCGTCGCGGGCCTCGACACGCCGACCGACGGAGAGATCTCGCTCGCAGGCGAGTCGCTCGTCGGCAAGAGCGAGGACGATCTCGCGATCATGCGACGGCGCCACATCGGTATCGTGTTCCAGTTCTTCAACCTGCTCGAGGGCATGAGCGTCTTGGAAAACGTCACATTGCCGGCGGTGATCGCGGGCGCGCCGCGCAAGCGGGCCGAGACCCGGGCGCGCGATCTGCTCGATCTGCTCGGACTCGCCGACAAGGCCAAGGAAGCTCCTGGTGTCCTCTCGGGCGGGCAGCGTCAGCGCCTCGCGATCGCGCGGGCGCTGGCCAACGAGCCGACGATGCTCCTCGCCGACGAGCCGACCGGCGCGCTCGACTCCGAGGGGGGCAGCGAGGTGCTCGAGCTGTTCCGCAGACTCCACGCCGGCGGTCAGACGATCCTCCTCGTCACCCACGATGACGACGTGGCGGCCGCGGGCGACCGGATCGTGCTCATGCGCGACGGCCGGATCGAGACGAGCACTCCCACGGGTGCAGGCGTCCCCGGCCCGGCGGGCCGGTAGGAGCGAGCAGGGGAAAGGAGTTCCGCGGGATGGGCGCCGCGCTGTTGTGCGCGCGAGCGGATCTGCGGCGGCGCTGGCGGTCAGTGCTGCTGCTTGCGCTGCTCGTCGGCATCACCGGTGGCGCGGTGCTGACCGCGGTGGCTGGCGCCCGCCGTACCGCGTCGTCACTCGACCGGTTCGTCGGCCGGAGCCAACCGGGCGACTCCAATGTCTTCACGGATCTCGACGAGCTCGACGTGTCGCTGGTCGAGCGGCTCCCCCAGGTGGCGGCGGTCGCGGTGCTCGACCCGATCGCGGTGGAGGTCGCGGCCAACGTCTATGTGCCCATTGCCGCGAGCGTCGACGGAGGCTACGGACGGGTGATGGACCGCCCGCGCCTGCTCGCGGGCCGCCGCGCTCGGAGAGACGCCGTCGACGAGATCGCGGTGAGCGAGTCGACCGCGAAGCTCCTCGACGTCACCGTGGGCAGCCACCTGACGTTGCGCTCCTTCACGCCCGCGCAGGTTCCCCTCCTCGACGGGCGGAACGACCCGGCGGGCGCCGGCCCCACGGTTGCCCTGCACGTCGTGGGCATCGAGCGCTTTCCCGCCGATGTGGGGACGACCCCGCGGCAAAGCGCATTTCTGGTGCTGCCGCCCGGCTTCCTCCGCGTGTACGGCGATCAGATCGGTCGCTATCAGCCGCTCGCGTTCCGAGCCCGGCTCGTGCACGGTCCAGCCGACCTTCCTGGCTTCATCCGAGCCGTCCAGCGGATCTACGGGCGCGACCACGTCGAGTTCGACCCGGTGTCGTTCGAGTCGGCGGGTGTGCAGGACCAGCTCAACGTGCTCAGCACCGGGCTCCTCGCCTTCGCGGCCGTGGTCGCGCTCGCGGGGCTCGTTGCCGTCGGGCAGTTCCTCGCCCGCCAGATGCTCGGCGGCGCGGCCGAGCTTCCGGCATTGCGCGCGCTGGGCATGACCCGCGGGGAGCGGGTCGGCACGCTGCTCGGCCCCGCGGTGGTCGTGGCGGGTGTCGGCGCACTCGTCGCGATCTCGATTGCCGTCGCCGCGTCGCCGTTCATGCCGATCGGTGCGGCGCGCCGGGCCGAGCCTGATCCTGGTTTCGCTCTCGACGGCCTGGTGCTCGCCATCGGCATCGCGACACTCGCGACGCTCGTTGTGGTGCTCGCGGTGTCAGCAGCATGGCGGCTGACGCGCCGGAGCGCCCGAGGCGAGGAGGCGGGTAGGCCGCCGCGGCCCTCCGTCGCTGCACGCGAGTTCGCGCGTGCGGGCGTCGGGCCCGTCGCGGTCACCGGGTTGCGGATGGCGCTCGAACCGGGCCGGGGGCGAACGTCCGTGCCGGTTCGATCCGCGGTGATCGGCACCGCGGTGGGCGTGGCCGGCGTCGTTGCCATGCTGATCTTTGGCGCCAGCCTCGACCGCCTTGTCGACACCCCGAGCCGTTACGGGTGGGACTGGGACGTGCGCGTGAGCACGCGGCTGTCGGCCAAGGCCGTGCGCCGCGATGCTGCGGTTGCCGGGGTCACCGAGGCACGGTACACACGGCTGGAGATCGGTGGCCATCCTTTGAATGCCGTCGGCGTCCTCCGGATCGAGGGGTCCGTGCTCCCGACGGTGCTGCGCGGGCGGGCGCCCCGGGGAACCGGGGAAGTCGCGCTCGGGCGCCGGACGCTCGACGACCTCGATCTCGAGATCGGCGACCGAGTTCACGCCACCGGGTCCGAGGGCGCAGGCTCGCTGCGGGTGGTCGGCGAGGCGGTCTTCGCCTCGGTCGATGATCGTCCCGTCCTTGCCGAGGGTGCGTTGCTCACCGAGGCGGGGCTTGCTCGATTCAGGGTGAACGACGCGCAAGGTAGCGGCGGGTTCAGCGTGCACCTGGTGCGCTTCGCGCCCGGCGCGGACCAGCCGGCGGCGCGCCGCCGGCTCACGCATGCATCGGGCGACGCCGTCGTCGGCGCGAGGCTGCCGACCGAGGTCGATCACATCACCCAGATCAACCGACTCCCGCTCTTGCTCGGCGGGTTCCTCGCGGTGCTCGCCGTGCTCGCCCTCGCACACATGCTCGGCACTGCAGTGCGCCGTCGTCGGCGCGACTTCGCGATCCTCGAGACCCTCGGGTTCACGCGACGACAGGTGCTTTCGACCGTCGCGTGGCAGGCGAGCACGATCGCGACGCTCGGCATCCTCGTGGGCATCCCTCTCGGGATCATCGGGGGCCGGATCTCGTGGAGCCTCGTCGCCGGC
>JBKJJI010000044.1:0-6187 GCA_046598115.1 Acidimicrobiia bacterium
CTCGGGCCGAACATCTCGGCGCACTACCGCCGGTATCCCCTGTCGTGGACGGTCCAGGCTTGGAGGGACGCAGGCATGACCGACGTCGGCGTCCGCGAGATGAGTCTGGGCGGCGGGCTCGTGATGTGGGGGACGAAGGCCGGTGGCTGAGCGCGACGGTCGGCCCGCCTACTACGCGGCGCGGCCCGGAGGCGCGCGCGACTGGTGGACGCTCCTCCACCCTCCCTACACGCTCTGGCACCTCGCCTACGTGGTCATCGGGGCATCGCTGGCACCGCAGGTCGACGGCATCCGGCTTCTCGCGACGTTGCTGGCATTCTTCGCCGCGGTCGGTGTCGCCGCCCACGCGCTCGACGAGCTGCACGACCGTCCGCTGCGCACCGCCATCCCGGACGCCGCCCTCGTCGCGGCGACTGCCGGCGGTCTGCTCGTGGCCGTGGCGCTGGGCGTGGCCGGCCTGTCGCGCGTCGGGTGGGCGTTGTTGCCGTTCATCGTCGCCGGCCCGCTCCTCGTGCTCGCGTACAACCTCGAGCTCTTCGGTGGGCACCTCCACACCGACATCGGCTTCGCGATGTCATGGGGCGCGTTCCCCCTGCTGACCGGCTACGTCGCGCAAACCGGGCGTGTCGACGTCACCGCTCTGCTCGGCGCCGTCGGTGCCGTCGCGCTGTCCTACGCGCAGCGCAGCCTCAGCACGCCGGCACGTCTCGTCCGCCGCCGCGCCAGGAGCGTGGAGGGCACCATCACGCTCGACGACGGCACTGTCCGACAGCTTGACGAGCACGTGCTGCTCGCTCCCCTCGAGCGTGCCCTGCGGTCGCTGTCGTGGAGCGCCATCGCGTTCGCGGCCGCGCTTGCAGTCGCTCGCCTGACCTGAGCCTCCGACGCGCCCGCGCGCGCTCAGCGGTAGTGCCGCGTCATGAAGGTCGGGGACGCCTGCGACGATGAAGTCCACCCCGGCGTGGCGCGCCAGGTCGACGAGGTACTCGTCGTCCGGATCACGGATCGCCGGCCCACCCGTCGGCCGATCCTCATGCCGATCGGAGGCGCCGGCGACGGCGTTCACGAAAGCCGCCATGTCATCGAACGACCCGTACGGCGCGAACTTCGGCCGAGACAGGACAGCGGCGAGCTCGTCGATGAGCTTGGGCGAGCTGACGAGCCGGAAGCGCCCGGCGAACCCGGCCCGTACGACGGCGGCACTGACGCCAGGTCACGCCTCGAGGACAGCATCGCCTGGCAACGCAACGTCGCCAACAGCCTCATTCAGCCAACCGATGGTCGCCTCGTCGCAGAGTACCTCGATGTCGGCGTGTCCCGATCCCTTCCCTGGCCGCGTCGACCAGAGGACGCCCGACTCCTCGCCGACTGCGCGCGTCGCGACCGAACCTTCGACCGGCTCATCCGCGAGGCTGACCTCCCGCGGATCACGCTCCACGGCCTGCGCCACTCGTGGGCGACCTTGGCGTTGCTCGAAGGCATCCCCACGAAGGTCGTGTCCGAGATCCTCGGCCACTCGTCGACACGCGTCACCGAAGACGTGTACCAGCACGTCAGCCCGGGGATGCAAGCTGACGCCACAAGTCGAGTGGAGAGGCTGCTGCGAGACTCGCGTGAGAACATTGTGAGACACGCGGGTTGACCGGAGCATCGCCAACGCGACCACTCTTCGCGAAAGTGCAGGTCAACCCGGTGTCGGAGCGGGGACTTGTCGCTCAGCGCCGCGCGGTGCGAGTCACGAGGACAGTAGATCTCGCCGCCTGATCTCCCAGCTTTTTGTGTCACCCGCCGGGCTACGCCAGCGCGTTCTCGGACACGCGGAGCACGTCTTCTTGCACCGCGCCCAGGATCTGCACCGGATCGGGGCTCCACCGCGTGCGCCCATGCCTGCCGCGTGGCGCGAGGTCGTCGAGGTCGCGCCGTGCCAGGCCCCGGACCGTCAGCGACGGAGGCTCGCACCGGGGCGGGCGCGTGCCACGCAGCCCGGCGCAGAGCCGGACCCGGCCGTTCGCGGTGACGACGAGGGAGCCGTTCACCAGGACGGGTCCCTCGACGTCGTCGCGACGCGCCTGCGCAACGGAGATCCCGGGTCCGACAGGGCTGCCCGCGGCGGGCGTCGACGCCGTCGGCGCGCCATCATTACCCGCCGGCTCCCGTCGCGCCGTCCCGTCGCCGTCGTTGCCGCAGCCCGTGGACGCGGCGAGCAGCAGTGCGAGCACGAAGGACCGCAGCGTGGCTAGTCGGCCCAGATGACGAAGGTGAAGATCTTCTGGCCCGCGCCGAGATCACGCTCGTACACGGCAACCGCGCGAGGACTGGCCGACCCCCGCACAAGCCTGCCCCACTCGGGCGGTGTGTCGGCACGCTGGCGGGCCGACAGGGATGCGGTCCCGACCGTCGTGGTGTTGTCGGTGTGCGCATAGAGCAACGCCAGCTGGTCGTAGTCGTGCGTGTTGGGATGCTGATTCGGCGCGGGATCCGACGTGTAGTCCATGCACGTGCCGAGCGGCGGGTTGCTGACGTTCTCGTCCTGGTGGTCGAGGCCGAGCGTGTGACCTACCTCCTGGCACATCACCAGGTTGCGCCACGCGGGGGTGTTGTACTTCGGCGTCGCGAAGTAGGTGTCGTTGACCTTGACCGTGCCCTGCGTGATGTGGGCGGCGCTCACCCAGATCTGCGCCACTCCCAGCCAGCCGTTGTTGCCGTACCGGTCGCTGCAGACCTGCACCCGACCCGAGGTCGCCTTGCAGACCTTCGGGTTGGTTGCGCCCGGGGCGATCGTCGTGTCGAGCACGATCGAGGCACTCCAGTCCGAGCTGGTCGTCGCCAGGTGCGGGTCCCAGGTGCTCGACACGTTGTCGCCCAGGGTCAGGGTGAACGGGTTGGCTGTCCTCGCCCAGTGGTACCCGTTCCAGGAGTGCGACGCTCCCGCCGAGGGCGCCATGACGAACGCACCGAGCACCGCCAGGGGGATCACGCACCGCCGAGCCCATCGAGACCAACTCATCTGGATCGCCCCGCTCTCCTGGTGATGGCTCGCGCTGCCGCTCACGCGGAAGTGACGAAGCCACGTCTTCGACCGACTGCCGGACCCCATGGTCCCACTTGCCGCACTCCCTGGCAAGAGCACCCGGCCGTGACGGCCGGCTTCTGGGTCGCGCATCGCCTCGTCGTCCACGGGACCGAAGTTGCGTTGGATCGGAAAGCGTGGCATCGCCAGCAAGGGTAATGGCCCTGGCGGCGGCTCGGTTGGTCTCCGCGGGCCTTGTGATCCGGGTGTTTCCAGTGGAAGCGTACGGTGATTCACCCGGCAGTCTCGAGGATGCCCATGACGCCACTTGCAGACGCAGGCGCGATCGACGAACGGTCGGTGGAGGAGCTCCGGGCGTCGTTCCGGGGCGAGCTCGTTCGGCCTGCGGATGCCGGCTACGACGAGCACCGCAAGGTGTGGAACGGCTCGATCGATCGTCGACCGGCGCTGGTCGCCCGGTGCGCGGGTGTCGCGGACGTCCGCACCGCCGTGCGCTTCGCCCGGGAGCACGAACTCCTGACAGCGGTGCGTGGGGGTGGCCACAGCTTCCCCGGCCAGTCCGTCTGCGATGACGGCCTGGTCATCGACCTGGGCCTCATGAAGGGAATCCGGGTCGATCCCGAGCGGCGGACCGTGCGGGCCCAGGCCGGGGTGCTCCTCGGCGAGCTCGACTGTGAGACCCAGGAATTCGGGCTGGCCGTCCCGGCCGGCATCGTGACCCACACCGGTTTCGCCGGTCTCACGTTGGGCGGCGGGATCGGTTGGATCATGCGCAAGCACGGGCTGACGATCGACCAGCTCACCTCGGTCGACCTCGTCACCGCGCGCCAGAGACTCGCACTCGACGATGACGCATTTGGCGACACCGCTTTCGGCCAGGAACCGGACGCAGGGAAGAGGCGAAGGGCTCAAGTCGAGAGCTGCGTCTCGGCCACCGCCTTCGAACTCGGCGTCGCTCCCAAGACCAAACGAACGACTTGACGATACGCCCGCGTTGGTGGGCCTTCGTGCTGCGACGCGACGACGACCAGAAGAAGGAAAAGTGTCGGAGGGGGGACTTGACGCTCAGCGCCACGCGGTGCGACTGAACCGAACGGTGTCACTCGTGGCGTGATGTCCGCCATCCTGCTTGCGGCGGCGTTGTCCCGCGGGCTTCACCGCCAGCGCGTCCCCCCGCTCCCAGCCGACCCCGAACCCGAGGACGGCCGCGAGCGCGACCCGCCCGAGCAGTGCGAGGTCGTGATCCATCGATCGATTCCCGTCCTCTGCCGTTAGAACCAGCGGTGCATCCAGTACTTCTCCAGGGCGACCTTGGCGAGGTGCCAGCGCCGGCCGGGGCGACGGAGACGGATGGCGGGGGACTCGGCGGCATAGAAGTCTCCCGTGGCGTAGGCGGCGATGCCGCCGCCCATCTCCACGAAGCAGCCTCCGGTGCCGTGGAAGGTGGCTCGTGACTCTCGACCAGCCAACTCGTCGGCGATCCGTCGCGCAACGACCTCGGCTTCGGCGTGGGCGAACACGCCCGCCTTCGGCAGGTTCTTGCCGCCTCCGATGGGGATCGTGGTCACGTCGCCGATCGCGAACACCCCTTCGACGTCGGTGGCCAGCGTCGATCGGTCGACGGGGACGAAGCCAGTCTCACCGGCAAGGCCGCTGCGGCCGATCACCTCGGGGGCACGGTGCGGCGGAACCCCCAACAGGAGGTCGAACCCCACCCGCTCGCCGTCGGCGAGCACGAGCTCGCGGTCGTCGGGCTCGATGCGCTCGACGGTTCGCTCGGGATGGAACCCGATGTCGCGCTGACGGAGCATCGCGGCAAGCGCCTCGCCGAGCACCGGCCCGGCCGTGGGCATCGGGAACGGCTCCGGCGTGTACACATCGATGGTCACGCCATCGCGGACGCCACGCCGTCTGAGCAGCGCATCTGCCAGGAACGCGGTCTCGTAGGGCGCCGCCGGGCACTTGTAGGGAAGCCGCGAGACCAGGACGACGATGCGGCCCCCCGGCAGCTCGCGGAGGGCCTGCCCCGCGGCCATGGCGCCCTCGAGCGTGTAGACGTTCTTCGCTGCTTCTGCGAAGCCCGGGAGTGCCGCCGGCGCCAGCTCGGCACCCAGGGCAACGACGAGCCGGTCGAACTCCAGCTCCGTCGCGGTGGTCGTGACCTGCCGGGCCGCGGGATCCACGTCCAGCACCTCGGCGTGCACCACCTCGATCCCGTGTCGGCCCAAACGACCGACGTCGGCGGTGATCTGCTCCGGCCGACGGAGGCCGGCCATCAACCACAGATACGAGGGCGCGAACTCATAGGTGGGCTCCCGCTCCACGAGGACGACGCGGTCCCGCGCGCCAAGCTGTGCACGCACCCGCCGCGCCGCCACCACCCCACCGGTTCCCCCACCCAGGATCACCACGCTGCTCGCCGTCATGACGCCTCCCGTTGCTCGCAGACCACGGCAACCGCTTCGCGCAGTCCGGCACGCTCAAGCGATGCTGCCTCCCACTGTCCGGCGACGAGGCGGTTCCCGCCATGGGCGAAGGTCCCAAGAACGTGGCGATGACAGAGCACCCGCGCGGGATGACCAATCCCGAGCTGGTGCGCGACCTCAGGGATCTTGCGGCCTCGTTCGAGCACCTCATCGATCGCACGACGACGCAGCTCATCGGAATACTTTCGGGGTCGGGCCATGGCACGGTGGGTGACCCCGACCCGGTCCCATGCCACTGGCGAAACGGTGGTCCCTTCACACTGGCGAGCGACAGCTGCGTCGAAGCCGTGTTGGATCATCCATCGGACGGCGACGATGCGGCGCCCACCACCCGCGGATGACGCGTCGTGAATCGGCCTGGGTTTGATGGAGACTCGTTGGGTTGGTTTTCTCATGCCGCTTCGGGCTGAGATGGGTGACGGTAGTCGGCTTCGACTTCGGCGGGGGTCTGGTCGTCGAGCTCGCTGTGGAGGCGTTCGTCGTTGAACTTATGCGGGTGATCGTGTCAAGTACTTCCTACACGAGGCATCGCTCTCGAGGCGATCGAGGAGCCCATCGAAGATCTTCTGGCGGCCGATCTGGCCTTTGGCGACGGCGTCTTCGCGTTGCTTGCTGAGCGTGGGCCGGAACTCGATCGTTGTGACGAAGAACGTGCAGGACTCGCAGATGG
>JBKJJI010000106.1:0-5749 GCA_046598115.1 Acidimicrobiia bacterium
GCGGCGCGGCCCCGGCCGACGACGCCCGGGCCGAGGACGAGCTGGTGGCGCACCTCCGGTGATGGCGGCCCCGCCGAGCCGCGCCCGCGCCCGCGCCGGTCGCCGGTCGCCGGTCGCCCGGGTCGGGCCTATCGTCGGGCCCGTGACCGGGATGACGCTCGACGAGTCGGCGAGGCGCCTCGGCGCGCTCGCGTGGGGCGAGCAGCGGCTGTTCGAGATCCTCGGCGGATGGGTGCGGGCCGCCGCCGACCCCGGCCTCGCGCTGGCACTGGCCTCGGCGGCGCGGCGGCACGCAGGTCACGCGCTGCAGCTGGTCGCCCTGCTCCCCGAGACCCGAGATCACGACCCGGCCGCACTCGTGTCGCCGCCGCCGGCGGGTGAGGAGGCCTGGGCGACGGCCGCGGGTGCACCGGAGCCGGCGGCGGGCCTCCCCGTCCTCCTGCGGGAGGTCGTCCCCGGTCATCTCGCGGCCGTGGAGGCCTGGTTGGGTGACGCGTCCGCAGTGCGGGACGGGCCGGGGGCCCGGATCCTGGCGACCGTGCTCGCCGAGAACCGTGCGGATCAGGACCGGCTCGGGGCGTTCGCCGGCTGAGCCACACCGAATCCGGGCTCGGGCTTCCCTGTCGTCGAGGGCTCGGAATCCCGCCTGGTCGTCGCCCTGTGGCGGAGTCCCCGGCTTGACGGCATCGTTATGGTACGGAGGGCGAATCCACAAGATGTAGGGAACACCTCGCCCTTTCCGAAGGTTTTCCACACGACAGCAGCCTCACAGCACCATTGCTCCACAGCACCACCTTCCCGAGCACGGCCTCGGGAAGCCATCGGACTTTCGAAAGGCTTGCCTCCGTGGCGAAGGAGCGTGTCGAACGGGACGAGGAAGATCTCGTCAGGCTGTATCTCACCGACATCGGGCAGTACCCGCTGCTCACCAAGGACGACGAGGTGCGCCTCGCCCAGGCCATCGAGGCCGGCAACGCCGCGCGCGAAGAGCTCGAGAACACTCCCGCGAAGAAGCTCACACCGGCGAAGAAGCGGGAGCTCAAGCGCACCGGCCGCCAGGGCGACAACGCCCAGCGGACGTTCGTGCAGTCGAACCTGCGCCTCGTCGTGTCGATCGCCAAGAAGTACCAGGCGTCGGGCCTGCCGCTCCTCGACCTGATCCAGGAGGGCAACCTCGGCCTGATGCACGCGGTCGAGAAGTTCGACTGGCGCAAGGGCTTCAAGTTCTCCACGTACGCGACGTGGTGGATCCGCCAGGCCATCACCCGCGGGATCGCAAACACCGGGCGGACGATCCGGCTCCCCGTCCACGCGGGCGACACCCTCGCCCGGCTCCAGAAGGCCCGTTCGCGCCTCGAGCTCAAGCTGGGCCGTCCGGCGACCCTCGCCGAGCTCGCGGCAGAGGTCGAGATGCCCGAGGACAAGGTGACCGAGGCGCTGCGCTTCGCCGCCGAGCCGCTCTCGCTCTCCGAGCCGCTGCGTGAGGACGGCGACGCCGAGCTCGGCGACATCGTCGAGGACCGCTCGGCCGAGTCACCGTTCGAGGTGGCGGCGACCGCCCTGCTCCCCGACGAGATCGAGAAGCTGCTCACCCCGCTCGACGAGCGTGAGCGCCAGATCCTGGCGCTGCGCTTCGGGCTCGACCGGGGCGAGCCGCGGACGCTCGAAGAGGTCGGCGAGTACTTCAACCTGACGCGCGAGCGGATCCGCCAGATCGAGGCCCGCGCGATGAGCAAGCTGCGGCATCCGTCCGCCGACACCGGCGCCCGCGACCTGCTGGCCGTCTGACCCGCCATCCGCTGGCTGACGATCTGCGGGCCGCGGCAGGCCGACACCGAGGAAGCCCCGGCTCCCGCCGGGGCTTCCTCGCGTGTGGCGTGGCGGAGGTGGCAGGAATCGAACCCACCGGACGGGGGTCGCCCGTCCCACTCGTTTTGAAGACGAGGGGGGCCACCAGACCCCGTTCACCTCCGGGGCGAGTCTGGCAGGTCAGGCGGGCGCGGCCACCGGGCCCTCGCTCCCCGGAGCCGGCAACACCGACGCAGCGCGGCGGTCCTGCCGGCGCCACCACAGCCCGACGAGCGCACCGAACGCGAAGCCTCCGACGTGGGCCGCCCAGGCGATCCCCGAGTCGCCGCTCACGAGGAGGAACTGCTGGCCGATCCACACGAGCAGCAGCCAGATCGCCTCGACCTTGCGCAGCATGAGCGGGCCGATGAAGACCACGGTCTTGATCCGGGCCGTCGGCCAGCACAGCAGGTAGGCGCCCATGACGGCGGCGATCGCGCCGGATGCGCCGACGATCGGCACCGTCGACGCGGGATCGACGGCCACGTGGGCCGCGGTCGCGGCGATGCCACCGGAGAGGTAGAGGAGGAGGTAGCGCCACCAGCCGCGTCGCGCTTCGACGTTGTTGCCGAAGACCCAGAGGAACAGCATGTTGCCGAACAGGTGCGGGATGCTGCCGTGCAGGAACATCGTGAGGAACAGCGCGAAGACGACAGACTTGCCGGGGCTGTGCGCGGGGCCGTCGTCGTCGGAGCAGGCGCTGCCATCGCCGTCGACGAACGTCGCCCGGTACTCCCGCTCGGTGAGTGGACGCAGACGCAGCAGCTCGCAGGGGATCGCGGCGTTCTCGACGACGAAGCGCAGGTCGTTCTGGTCGGTGCGCTCGACGAAGCCGTCCCACCGCAGCTCCGGTGCACCCGTCGGTTGCACAGCGAAGTACACCACGATGCAGGTGAGGATCAGACAGAGCGTGACCCACGGGGTCCGCGTGATCGGGTTCTCGTCGGCGATCGGGATCACGGAGCCTCCCGTCCGGCGTCGCCGGATCCTGGTGCGCCGGATCCTGGTGCGCCGGATCCTGGGGCGGGCGGCCAGGTCCACCCGGTCCACTGCCCGCCGTCCCACCATCGGAGACGGGTGGCGTCCCACGGGTCGCGGTGCCAACCGCCGGTGGTCGGGCCCTCGCTCGCGGTCCGGGTTCGTGCCGCGGGCACGCCGCGGACGAACGCGTCGACGAGCGCGTCGCGGTGGTCGGTCCCGACCGAGACCCAGAGCGGCTTGCCCTCGTGGAACCCGCGGATCCCAACGGAGTCGCGGGTCCAGATCGGGTTCGCGCCGAGCCACCGGCGGCTGAAGACACGCCAGGGCCAGGTGTTCTGCGCGCGCCCCAACGTCGTGAGGTCGAGCGCCCCGAGCGGAGCCGAGCGCTTCCCGACCCGGATCGTGTGCTCGTCGACCGTGACGACCACGCGCCAGAACCGCACGAGGTTGACGAGCCACGCGAGGAGCGCGATCGGGATGACGACCGGCGCGATCGCGAGGCCGGTGATGACGAGCACGACAGGGAGCCACAGCCAGCCGCGTCCGGTGGGGCGCAGCCGCTCCGAGTACCGCGCGCCCACGGGCGTGCTGACGACGGTCACAGGGCCGTACGGTACGCTGTGGAGGTCCACCAGTCGTTGCCGAGCCGGGAGTGATCACCATGAAGAAGCTGTTGGTGCTGCTGGTGCTGGTCGCGATCGGGTTCACCGTCGCGCAGAAGCTGCGCGACGCCTGACACCGAGGCGCATCAGCCGAGCGTCCGGGCCCGCTTCGGCGGGCCCGGTCCGCGTGCAGGCCGTCCTCAGGCCGGAGTGCCGCCCGTTGCTCCACCCGGCGCCCCGGCGGTCGGGGGGGTGAACTCGTCGGCGTAGCGCGAGGCGAACAGCGCCGGTGCTCCCCCCGTGTGCCAGAAGACCACGGTCTCGTCGGGCCCGATGCGGCCAGAGCGCACCGCGTGGACGAGGCCGGCCATCGCTTTCCCGGTGTACACGGGGTCGAGGATGAGCCCCTCGTGACGCGCCGCGAGCAGGATCGCCTCGCGCGCGCTGTCGGTCGGCGCGCCGTACCCCGACCCGAACCGATCGTGATCGATGGTGACGGCGCGCGTCGGAGCCGGACGGCCGTGGTGCGCCGCTACTTCGGCGGCGAGCGCGGGAACCACCTCATCGAGATCTGGTCGCGTGCCCACGTCGACGCCGAGCACCGCGGCCGCGTCGCCGAACCCGGCCAGCAGGCCCGCATGGGTGCCGCCCGACCCGTCGGCCACGACGACCCAGTCGACGGGATCGCCACCGAGCTGCGCGTTCAGCTCGTCGACGGCATCGGCGTACGCGGACACCCCGGTGATCGAGGCGCCACCCACGGGGATCGGGTACGGGCGCCGTCCGGTTCGCGCGAGACGATCGGCGAGATCGGTGATCGCGGCTTCGATGTCGTAGTACTCCCCGCCGCGCAGCTCGTCGATCTCGACGCCGAGCAGATGGTCGAGGAGGAGGTTGCCGCCGGGCGGCGGACCCTCGTGCTCCTGCGCCGACACCGCGAGCACGACATGGCAGTCGAGGCCGATGCGGTTCGCCGCCGCGGCGGTCATGCGGACGTGGTTGCTCTGCACGCCGCCACCCGTGACCAGCACGTCGCACCCGGTGGCGATGGCTTCGGTGCACAGGTGCACGAGCTTGCGGGCCTTGTTCCCCCCGAGCGCGAGCCCGGTGCAGTCGTCGCGCTTCACGAGGAGCCGGGGGCCGCGTCCGCCGCCCGAGAGCGCAGTGCCCAGGCGCGGCATCTCCTCGAGTGGTGTGGGGAGGTGGGCGAGCGGCTCCGGCGCGCTCACGCAGCGGACGAGCGGCGACGCAGCCACCACCACGTCGCCGCGCCCGCGCCCGCCGCGAGCGCCCCGCCGGCCGCGAGCACCGGGCGGCTCGGAGCCGGGAGCCGGTCGCGGAGTCGCACCGGGCGGACGAAGTGGACCGCCGGCCAGCCCTCCTCCTTCGCGAGGCGGGCGAGGTCGCGATCGGGGTTCACCGCCACCGGGTGGCCCACGGCCCGCAGCATCGGCTCGTCGGTGACGGAGTCGCTGTAGGCGTAGCACTCGGTCAGGTCGAAGCCCTCCCGCGCCGCGAGCGTGGTGATCGCCTCGGCCTTGTACGGCCCGTACCCGTAGTAGGAGAGCTCACCCGTGTAGATGCCGTCGGCGTCGACCTCGGCGCGGGTCGCGATCACGTCGTCGACCCCGAGGAACTCGCCGATCGGACGGACCACCTCTTCGGGCGCCGACGACACGATCACGACGGAGCGCCCGGCCGCCTGGTGCTCGCGGATCAGGTCGAGGGCCTCGGAGAACACGATGGGGGTCACGACGTCGTCGAGCGTCTCGCGCACGATCTCCGCGACCTCCGGCTGGCTCCAGCCCTTGATCATCTGCAGCATGGCGACGCGAAGCTTCTCCATCTTCGCCTCGTCGGCGCCGACGAGCATGAAGACGACCTGCCCGTACGCGCTCCGCACGATCGTGCGCTTCGAGAGCAGCCCCTCCTTGTAGAGGGGTCGGCCGAAGGCCAGCACGGAGCTCTTGGCGATGATCGTCTTGTCGAGGTCGAAGAAGGCCGCTGCTCGCGTCCCGGTCACAGTCCCTGAGGTTACGCGTCGCCCCCGGCACCTGCGCGCCACCCCCGCGGTGCTCGCGCCGCGGCTTCCCCCGGAATCACGATCTGCCATCCCGAAACGGCAGCCCGAACTGAGGAGACGCTCGTGTTGCTCGCCCTGTGGTCCCCGAAGGGGGGCTCCGGCACATCGGTCGTGGCTGCCGCGTCCGCGCTCGTCCTCGCCAGGCGCGCCGAAGGCGCCCGGCTCGCCGATCTGGTCGGGGACCAACCCGCGATCTTCGGCCTCGCGGCCGACCCTCCCGCAGGCCTGTCGGACT
>JBKJJI010000118.1:0-4808 GCA_046598115.1 Acidimicrobiia bacterium
GAGTTCGAGATGGTCGACGACGGCCGCGAGGAGCAGGTGCTCGAACGGATCGTGAGCGCCGCCACCCTCGAGACCTTCCGCAGCGCGTGCAGCCCCGAGAAGCTGACGGAGCTCGTCACCGCGTTCGAGGGCGGTCTCGTGGTGGACACGGGCGACGATGTCCCGGCGTCGGAGTACGCCAAGCTGCTGTCGGAACTGCCGGGGCTGTCCGCCACCCTCGAGGAGCTCGAGGTCGCCGAGACCCCTTCCGGTGTCGCGTCGGCCGTCGAGTTCGTGCTCGAGGGGCTGCACCTCTCGAAGCGGCTCAACAAGGATGCGGTCGGCGGCAAGGCTTCCTACCGCGGCCGCGGCTGACGCCACCATCGGGTCGAGCGGGAGATCAGATCCCGCTGTCGCGCTCGTAGACGTTGCACGCCTGGTTGGCGAACCGGTTCACGTTCTCGACCGCGACCTTGACGTCGGGGTCGTCCCGCAGCCCGGGCTCGGTCTCGACCCGTCGCAGCGCGTCGGCGAAGGTCTCGGCGTCGGCCCTGATCTCCCGCGGCGCGGCCTCGACGATCGCCTCGACGAGTGGGAGCTGGCGGGCCGCGTCGGCCTTCCCCTGCTTCTGCGCGCGCTCGAGCTCGGTGTTGTAGTCGTCGGCGGCCCGGCAGAACGCCCGCGACGCCTCGGGGCGGCTCTGGCCCGAACACGCCGCGCCCAGGACGGCGGCGACGGCGACGAACGTGGCCATGGTGCGCAGGCTCGCCCTCCGATGCATGGTCCGAGTCTGCCCGCCGCCGGCTCGCCTCCATGGATCGCGCCCGCGCTCGACCCGCCATCTCGTGACGCGGAAGGCCCCCACGGATCTTCTCGTGACGTTCCGCGCCCTCTGGAGGGCCGCAATTGTCACGAGAACGGGATGGGGGGCGCGAGGCGTCACGAGAACGGGATGGAGCCTCCCGTCACCAGAAGGGCCGGGAACGCAGACGGAGTACCGTGCCCGCATGGGTCTGCGCAGGCGTCGACGGGAGCACGACGACGCGCACGGGTTCCGGTACTCGGCGTGGGACGGGTCCCAAAAGGGGTTCGACCTCGACGCCGACGCCCTCCTCGACGAGATGACCGACGACCTCCTCTACCACGGCGACCTGCACGCCTCGCTGCGTCGGCTCATGCAACAGGGGATGAAGGACCGCAACGGCGAGGACCTCATGGGGCTGCGCGACATGCTCCAGCGTCTCCGGGAGCAGCGGCGCGAGATGCTCGACCGCTACGACCTCGGCGGCGTCTACGAGGACATCGCCGAGCAGCTCCGTGAGGTGGTGGAACAGGAGCGCGAGGGCATCGAGCGGCGGCTCGACGAGGTGCAGTCGGGCGACGACCAGCGTCGCAAGGAGATCGTCGAGGAGCTCGCGCAGCAGCGGGGCGAGCAGCTCGACGCGCTGCCGCCGGACCTCGCGGGGAAGGTCAACGAGCTGCAGCAGTACGACTGGATGGACGATGCGGCTCGCCAGCGCTTCGAGGAGCTGATGGAGCAGCTCAAGGAGCAGCTGCTGCAGAGCACGTTCAACCAGATGGCCGAGGGCATGCAGGACATGGACCCGGAGCGCATGGCGCGCATGAAGGACATGCTCAACGAGCTCAACCAGATGCTCGACCAGCGCGCCAATGGCGAGGAGCCCGACTTCGACGGGTTCATGGAGAAGTACGGCGACTTCTTCCCGGGCAACCCGCGGTCCCTCGACGAGCTGCTCGAGCAGATGGCCCAGTCGATGGCCCAGATGCAGCAGATGCTCAACTCGATGACGCCCGAGCAGCGTGCCCAGCTCCAGGCGCTGTCCGAGTCGTTGCTCGAGGACATGGACCTGCGGTGGCAGGTCGACCAGCTCGCCCGCAACCTCCAGCAGGCGTTCCCGAACCTGCCGTGGGAGCGGGCCCAGCAGTTCCGCGGCGACGACCCCATGTCGATGGGTCAGATGCCGGGGCTGCTCGAGCAGCTCGGCGACATGGACGACCTCGAGCACCTGCTGCGCCAGGCCACCCAGCCCGGCGAGCTGGCCGAGGTCGACATCGACCGCGCACGCGAGATGCTGGGCGACGACGCCGCGCGGTCGCTCGAGCGCCTCGCCGAGCTGGCGAAGATGCTCGAGGAGGCTGGCCTGATCGAGCAGCGCGAGGGGCGGCTGGAGCTGACGCCCCGGGGGATCCGCGCGATCGGCAACAAGGCGCTCGGCGACCTCTTCCGCAAGCTGATGAAGGACCGCGGCGGCAAGCACGAGACCGAGCGGGAGGGGATCGGGCACGACCCCGCGTACGAGCACAAGCCCTACGAGTGGGGCGACCCGTTCCGTCTCGACGTGCAGCAGACCATCAAGAACGCGATCTGGCGCAGCGGCGGCGGCACACCTGTGCGCCTCACGCCCGACGACTTCGAGATCGAGCGCACCGAGCAGGTCGTCCGCAGTGCCACGGTGCTCCTGCTCGACGTGTCGCTCTCGATGCCGATGCGCGACAACTTCCTCTCGGCGAAGAAGGTCGCGATGGCGCTGCACGCGCTCATCACGAACCAATTCCCGCGCGACTACTTCGGTCTCGTGAGCTTCGGCCGCGTCGCACGCGAGGTCGCGCCGGAGAAGCTGCCCGAGATGAGCTGGGACTTCGAGTGGGGCACGAACATGCAGCACGCGATGCTGCTCGCCCGGAAGATGCTGCGGCGCCAGACCGGCACCAAGCAGATCATCATGGTCACCGACGGCGAGCCGACCGCCCACATCGAGCACGGTGAGCCGTACTTCCAGTACCCGCCGTCGCCGGTCACGATCGAGGAGACCTTGAAAGAGGTCATGCGTTGCACGCGCGACGGGATCCGGATCAACACGTTCATGCTCGACGAGAGCCACTACCTCCGGACGTTCGTCGAGCGGATGATGCAGATGAACAAGGGCCGCGCGTTCTTCACCACACCCGACACCCTCGGCGACTATGTCCTCGTCGACTTCCTGGAGCAGCGGCGTCAGCAGCGCCGCGCGAGCTGATCAGAGCCGCACCGACGATGGCAACCAGCCCGCTGCCGAGGTCGCGGGTGATGCCATCGCGTCCGCGACCGTCTACGACTTCGGGACCCGGAAGAACTACACCATCTATCTCACCGAGCACCGCCTCGACCCCGAGACCCTGGGGCAGACGATCGAGGCGCCGCCCGGTGAGCTGCTGGTGACGCTCTTCCTGCGGGCGAAGAACGGCAAAGACCTGCAGCCGGGCCAGACGCTCCGGTTCGGCCGGGATCCGCTGTCGGTGATCGTCGACGCCGCCGGCGGCGCCTCCGCGGTCACCAGCGATCCCACGGGCACCGTGACGATCCGGAAGCTCACGAAGAGGCTCGTGTGCTTCGCGATCGACTCCTCGGACGAGTACCAGCAGGTCGAGGGGACGGCCCGGGCCCGGATCCCCTGACCCAGTGCGGGCCGTCAGCCCGGGACGACCGTCGCCCGCACGATGCAGCGCGGCTCGCCTTCCCCGGCCGCCAGCACGACGAACCGGTGCTCCACCTCAGCGGCTGGCCAGCGCGTCGCACGTGCCTGCGGTCCCGTTTCTCAACGATTTTCTCGCCCAGAATTGGTCTAAATCCGACATTTCACCTGGGGAGGACGAGGTTTCCCTTGCATCGGCGCCGTTCGAGCCGTCAGCATGACATCAATGTAATTCCAACGGCGTTGTTCGGACACCACGTTCGGCCGCCGCCAATTGGAGGAGAACCGTTGCTAGTCCAAGAGCTCATCCAGCAGGTCCAACCGGGTGGCGAGGGTGGCAACCGGTGGCAGGAGCGAGCGAACTGCCTCGGCGTGGATCCCGACCTGTTCTTCCCGGAGCGCGGCGCCTCGACCCGTGAGGCCAAGGGCGTCTGCCGGGGCTGCGAGGTCCGGGCGGAATGCCTGGAGTACGCCCTCGCCCACGGCGAGAAGTTCGGCATCTGGGGCGGTCTCTCGGAGCGGGAGCGCCGGCGGGTCCGCCGCGAGCGGGCCATGGCCCGCCGCCAGGCCGAGACCGCCTAGCCGTCGTCCGGCCCGTCCGGCTGTCCGTCGGGGCCCGGTCGGGGCGCCGCCGGGCTCCCGGCGAGGCGGGCTTCGATCGTCGCTTCCGGCCCGATCCCGGCCCACGCCCGGAACTCCGGGCTGGTGCGGTCGTATTCGGCGGCGGGGACGAGGCCCACGAGCTCGACCCGCGTGACGTCCCAGTCGTCACGCCCTGCGAGGCGGCGGACCTCGGTGCACGCCGCTTCGAGGCCCGTGACCGGAAGGTCCACGAGGTTCATCGACACCTGCACGGATGCGGCCCCCTCGAGCAGCAGGCCGAGGGCTCGCACCCCGGGGAGACCGCCGTCGCGTTCGCGCACGGCGCGGGAGATCCGGCGGGCGACGGCCACGTCGTCGGTGTCGAGCCAGCAGTTCACGGCCACGAGCGGCGGTCGGGCCCCGACCGCCACGGCACCGAGCCGAGGGTGCGGGATGGTCGGCCCGAGATCGGGCGACCGCTTGGAGAACGCATCGGCCCGGACCTCGGGCAACGACCGACGGAGCGGGTCGGCGTCGTCGTAGAAGAAGACCGGGATCTCGAGGTCTGCCACGACCCACTCGCCGAACGCGATCGCGGCGTTGGCCGCGAGGTCACGGTCGTCGTCGAGCGCGCAGAACGGGACGACGTCGAGCACCCCGATCCGGGGGTGTGCGCCCTCGTGCCCGGCGAGGTCGAGATGCTCGGCCACCGCCCGGGCGAGCGCCGCCGCGGCTGTCTCGGCGTCCCGTGGCCCGGGACCGGCAAGGGTGAAC
>JBKJJI010000138.1:0-12708 GCA_046598115.1 Acidimicrobiia bacterium
CCGGTGGCGAGGCGGTCGGCCACGGAGCGGAGGCGGGCCGCCGCGAGATCACCCGTGATCGAGCCGGTGGGTGCGATCGGTGCGGGCGCCGGCCCGCTCGCCGCGACGCTCTCGATCGCGCCGTCGCGCTCGAGGCGACGCAGGGCCGGGTAGAGGGACCCGTAGGAGACCCCCCAGAGGAAGCCGAGGGTCTCGCCCAGACGCTTCTTCAGCTCGTATCCGTGCAGCGGCTGTTCCTTGAGGAGGCCGAGGACGGCGAGCTCGAGCATGGCTGAGGGCTCCGGGGTTGGACGGTCGGCGAGTGTGTGTCACGTCGATATATCGCATCGATATATCGGAGGGGAGTCTGTCGGAGTTCGGGCGGCCCGTCAAGTCGGCGCAGGCAGCGCCGATCGGCTCCGGGCGGCGGGGTATGTCTACGCCCGCCACGCGTCTGGGGGATCTCGGCCCTACACTCCGCGCCGTGCGTCGGCATGTCGACTACGCCCTCGCCCGTCGGGCGGTCCTGCGTGACCTGCGCGCGGGGCGTCTCGACCGGATCGACGTGTGCGATGCCCACCCGGAGCTGGTCCGTGCCGGCCGCCACATCGGCGAGCCCGCCAGCGGCGACTGCCCGGTCTGCGGGGACACGGACCTGCGCCTCGTCTCCTACGTCTACGGCGACAAGCTCCGCCAGGCGAACGGCCGTTGCATCTCGGGCCCGAACGAGCTCGCTCGGCTCGAGGCGCGCTTCGAGGAGTTCTCCTGTTACGTCGTGGAGGTCTGCGTCGAGTGCCGGTGGAACCACCTCCACCGGCGCGAGCTGCACGGCCGCCGCCACGCCGGCTGACTCCGAGCGGGAGCCCGGCCCGGGCCAGGACCATCAGGACTTGGTATGGTCGCGGTGCCGCCGGGAGCCATCCGTGCCCTGGACGGTGGAGGTCACGCGATGACCATGCAGCATCCCCGTGAGTCCGTGCACTCGGGACCCCTGCGCGTTCCCCGCGAGCGGCTCACCGCGCCCGCGGTCGCCGCCCGCAAGGGCGCCGGCGATCCGCTCGTCATGGTGACCGCCTACGACGCGCCGACCGCGCGCATCGTCGACGGAGCCGGCGCCGACCTGATCCTCGTCGGCGACTCCGTGGCCATGGTCGTGCTCGGCTACCACGACACGCTCCAGGTCACCACCGACGACATGGCCCACCACGTCGGAGCGGTGGCCCGCACCGACCCCGCAGCGCTCGTCGTGGGAGACCTCCCCTGGCTCAGCTACCACGTGTCGCTCGACGACACGGTGCGCAACGCGGCCGCGCTGATCCGCGCGGGCGCCGGTGCCGTCAAGCTCGAAGGGGGACGCAAGCGGCTCCCCGCGGTCCAGGCCATCCTCGACGCCGAGATCCCGGTGATGGGGCACCTCGGCCTCACGCCGCAGTCGGTACACGCCCTGGGAGGGTTCCGCGTCCAGGGCAAGGACCTCGACGCGGCCCGGGCGATCGTCGACGACGCCGCGGCACTCGCCGATGCTGGATGCTTCGCGATCGTGCTCGAGTGCGTCCCCGACGCCGTCGCCCGCCTCGTCACCGACACCGTGCCCGTCCCCACGATCGGCATCGGCGCCGGCCGCCACTGCGACGGCCAGGTGCTCGTACTCCACGACCTGCTCGGCCTCGAGGAGCGGGTCGTGCCGAAGTTCGTGCGCCGTTACGCCGATCTCGGTGCGGACGCGACCGCGGCGGTGGAGCGGTTCGCGGCTGACGTCCGGGCGGGAACCTTCCCGTCGAGCGAGGAGACCTACCACGCGGCCGACCTCTTCCTCGACGACCTCGACCTCTCGGAACGGTCCGCGGCGAGGAGCCCCGAAGGGGCGCCCGAGGAGTCCAGCGACGAGCCCGCGCCCGCGTGAAGCCGTGCTCGTGATCCACCCCGTCGCGTGAACCCGCGCACCGCCCGGGTGGGCGGGGCGGTCGCGATGGCGGTCGGCGTCGCTCTGGCGTCGGTAGGCGGCGCTGCGTTGCTCGACGGAGCGCCGCCGTCGGACCGGTCCGATGTGGAGATCCTCGAGCGCACGGCGGCGGCCGACGCCGCAGCCGCGCCGTTCCCCGGTCTGACCGCGACCGACCTCGCCGTCGGCGACCGCCGCCTCCGCGTCGTCGTCGCCGACGACGCGACCGAACGCACCCGCGGGCTGCGGGAGCGGTCCGACCTCGGCGACTACGACGGCATGCTCTTCGTCTTCGACGGGCGCACGGAGTCGGGGTTCACGATGTCGACCGTGCCCGTCGCGCTCGACATCGGCTTCTACGACGCGATCGGCCGACCGGTCGACCGCCTCCGCATGGAGCCGTGTGCGGGCACCGAGGCCGCCTGCCCCGTCTACCGCGCCGCAGGGCCGTTCCGGTTCGCACTCGAGACCCTGGCCGGCGACCTCCCCCGTGGCGGTCTCGGCGGGTGAGCTGTCACACCCACGCCGTACGATCGTCCTCGCACGGCTCGATCACGAGCACCATCCACCACCGAGCACCATCCACCGCGTCGACGCGACCCGAGGTCGGGGCACCACCTGCTGGTAGCCTGACCGCTTCTCAACTCGACGCCTGCTCCTCCGGCGACCGGAATCCTCCGGTCCGTCCTGGGGAGCCCGCCTCCACCAGGAGGTTGGTCCGAAGGAGGTCCGGCCCATGCGGCCGTACGAAGTCATGGTCATCTACGACGCAGATCTCGAGGACACCGAGATCCGCGCGGCTGTCGATCGGGCGACGACGCTGCTCACGTCGAAGGGCGCCGAGCTCGGCCCCGTCGACCACTGGGGCAAGCGTCGGTTCGCCTACCGGCTCAACCACCGCTGGGAGGGCTACTACGTGGTCTTCCACGTGCGGTCCGAGCCTGCCGCCACGGAGGAGCTGGGCCGCGTGCTCACGCTCGCCGACGAGGTGATCCGCCACATGGTGCTGCGGATCCCGGAGTCCGTCTACGGGAAGCTCGGCACGCCGGCCGAGGCCTGATCCGAACACCTGCACACCTGAATCTGCACACTGCAACCGGCAAAGAGGAGCGACTGCGATGGCCGACAACTCGGTGACCCTGGTGGGCAACTGCACCCGTGATCCGGAGCTGCGCTACACCGCTGGTGGCGCCGCGAAGGTCGTGTTCGGGCTCGCGGTCAACCGGCGGTGGCAGAACCGTCAGACCCAGGAGTGGGAGGAGCAGGTCTCCTTCTTCAACGTCGTCGCCTGGCGCGAGATGGCCGAGAACGTGGCCGAGTCGATCGCCAAGGGCTCGCGCGTCGTCGTCACCGGCCGCCTCGAGCAGCGCTCGTGGGAGACCGAGAACGGCGAGAAGCGCACCGTGGTCGAGGTCAACGCCGACGACATCGGCCCGAGCCTGCGCTGGGCCACGGCCCAGATCACACGCAACGAGCGCCGCGGCGGCGACTTCGCCGGCCCCGGTGGTGGCGGCGGCGCAGGCGCCGGTCAAGGTGGTGGTGGCGGCGCAGGCGCCGGTCAAGGTGGCGGCGGCTCCCGTCCGGCCAACCAGGGCCCGTCAGGCGACGGCCCCGACGGTGGTGGTGCGGGCGGCTCCGGTGGTGGCGCCGGTGGCGGCGGCTACGACGACCTCGGCGAAGAACCCTTCTAGTCCGCTCGCATCCCTCGATCTCCCCGACTGACACCCGCCCCGACTGCTGGAGCACACGAACCTCATGGCCAGACCCAGAACCACCACGAGCCGCCGCAAGAACGAGGCGGCGGACCGCAAGTTCAAGAAGAAGGTGTCGGTCCTCGACCAGGAGTCGATCGACTACATCGACTACAAGGACGTCAACCTCCTCCGGCGGTTCATGTCCGAGCGGGCGAAGATCCGGGCGCGACGGGTCACCGGCAACAACGCCAAGCAGCAGCGCGAGGTCGCCAAGGCGATTCGCGTCGCACGCGAGATGGCGTTGCTCCCCTACTCGGTGCGCCAGGTCACCAGCCGCAACAAGGGCAAGCGGGGCGATCGCGACGAGCGTCGCCCGCGTCCGGCCGACTCCGAGATGCCGGTGCCGCCCGAGGGCTCGCTCCCGGTCGCGCCCTCCGAGCCGCCCCCGCCCCCGCCCTCGGGCGCCGACCTCGAGGCACCGACCGCGGTGGCCGACGATCGCCCCAACGGTGGAGGCGACGCCGGCCCGAGCGGTGGAGCCGACGGCAGTGCCGACGAGGTGACGTCGTGAAGATCGTGCTGCGTGAAGACGTCGAGTCCCTTGGCCACAAGGGCGACCTCGTCGACGTGGCCGACGGCTACGCCCGCAATTTCCTCGTGCCGCGCGGCCTCGCGATGAAGGCCACCCGTGGAGTCGTGGCCCAGGCCGAGGCCATGCGCCGGAACCGGGCGGCGCGCCATGAGCGTGACCGCGAGGCGGCGCAGGAGCTGGCGACGAAGCTCACGGCGCAGGCGATCTCGGTGGTGGCCCGGGCCGGGGAGGGCGGCAAGCTCTTCGGTTCGATCACCTCGGCCGACATCGTCACGGCGGTGACCGCGCAGGTGGGCATCGACCTCGACCGCAAGACCATCGCCCTCGCCGAGCCCCTGAAGGAGCTCGGCCCGGCGGAGGTCGCGATCCGCCTGCACCCTGAGGTGGAGGCGACGGTGACGGTCGAGGTCGTCGCCGAGTAGCCACGCGTTCCGCGAGCGACCCGAGGCCCCGCATCGGCGGGGCCTCGTCGCGTCTGCGTGCAGGTGCTCGGGTCGCCCACCGTCCTCCCCCCCAGTCCTTGCAACCCCCGACGGACCTGTGATCCCCGACGGAGCAGGCACACCCCGCGGCACTGTCACACCTGGGGGCCATCGTGGAGCAGTGTCCTCAGCCGGTGCGTGTCCGTCGGGCGACCCACGCGAGCCCCGAGTTGTCCACAAGCCTGTGGATAAATCGGGGGTTGATCCACAGTGAATCCGCAGGGTTCTGGGGCTAGTGATCCACAGGGCAAGTGTGAGCAAATGAGCATCCCACCGGAGGTGGGGCTCCCGGGGGCGAGCGCCCACCGGGCGTGCGGCACCACGGTCGTGCTCGACCGGGGCGCGGGCGCGAGATCCGACGACGAACACGGAGGTTCCTGACAGTGGTCCAGGCACTCGAGGCAGCGCCCACGCGCTCGGCCGGGCGGGTTCCCCCCCACAACCTCGAAGCCGAGGAGTCGCTGCTCGGGGCGATGCTCCTCTCGCGTGACGCGATCAGCGCGGCGACCGAGTCCCGGGTGGAGGCGAACGACTTCTACAAGCCGGCGCACTCGCACATCTTCGAGGCGCTCATGTCGCTGTACGGGCAGGGGGAGCCCGTCGACCCCGTCACCGTCGCCGACGAGCTGCGCCGCGCCGACCTGCTCGACGCGCTCGGCGGACGCCAGGCGTTGCTCCGCCTCCAGGCGCAGACGCCGGCGTCGGCCAACGCGTCGCACTACGCCAAGATCGTCAGCGAGCTCGCGCTGCTCCGCCGGCTCATCGCCGTCGCGGGCGACATCTCGGAGATGGGCTACGACGACTCCGCCGAGGTCGCCGAGACGCTCGACCGTGCAGAGTCGCTCGTCTTCGAGGTCGCCGAGCGGCGTGTGACCGACTCGATGGTCGGGGTGTCGGAGGCCCTGCAGGACACCCTCGACCAGCTCGAGACGCTCTACGGCACCCAGGGCGACATCACCGGGGTGAGCACCGGCTACTCCGATCTCGACAGCCTGCTCCTCGGGCTCCAGCCGTCGAACCTGCTCGTGCTCGCAGCCCGTCCCGGCGCGGGCAAGACGGCGTTCGCGCTGGGAGCCGCGGCCAACGTTGCGATGGCGAACCGCCGGCCGGTGATGTTCTTCTCGATGGAGATGGGGACCCTCGAGCTCACGAAGCGACTCCTGTCGGGAGAAGCCCGCGTCGAGATGCGTCGGCTCCAGACCGGCGACATCCCCGAGGCCGACTGGACCCGCCTGTCGCACGCCGTCGGGCGTCTCGCCGAGGCGCCACTGTTCATCGACGACAACCCGCACTGCACCGTGATGGAGATGCGCGCGAAGGCGCGGCGCGCGAAGGCGCGCTACGGCGACCTCGGTCTCATCGTCGTCGACTACCTCCAGCTGATGACCCCGAGCACGTCGAAGCGCAGCGAGAACCGGCAGGTCGAGGTCGCCGAGATCTCGCGTGGCCTCAAGATCCTCGCCCGTGAGCTCGACTGCCCGGTGATGGCGCTCTCCCAGCTCAACCGTCAGCTGGAGTACCGCCAGGACAAGCGCCCGATGCTCGCCGACCTCAGGGAGAGCGGGTCGCTCGAGCAGGACTCCGACGTCGTGATCTTCCTGTACCGCGACGAGATCTACAACCCCGAGTCCGAGCAGCGCGGGACCGCGGAGGTGATCGTGGCCAAACATCGAAATGGCCCGACCGGCGTCACGCGCCTCGCCTTCCTCGACCACTACACCAAGTTCGCCAACATGGCCCGGGAGTGAGCAGCGGCGTCAGCGAGCGTTCGTCGGCCGATCACCCGGACACGGGCTGCACGCCCGCTCGGGACGCGCCATCCTGTCGGGGCGACCACGACTGATCCCACGGAGGGGCGCGCACGCGCATGGCGACGAGACACCCCGAAGCACCCGCCTCCGGAACCGAGGGCGACGCGGACCCGACGGTGCGCGAGCTCATGGAGACGATCTCGGCGCTGCGGGAGGCCCTCGAGGCCGAGGCGGCGGAACGGCAGGCCGCCGTGCAGGGCGGGACCCAGGCCGCCCTCGAAGAGGCCGAGCAGCTGCGCGCGTCGATCGCGGGCGTGCGCGATGAGCTCGAGCGACTCGCGGTCGAGAAGGAGCATGCGGTCCAGGCGGCGGCGCAGGCCGCGGCCGAGGAGATCACGCAGCTGAAGCTGACCGCCGGCGCGCTGCGCGCCGAGCTCGAGACCCTCGCCGGGAGCCATGCCGATGCGCTTGCCGAGCAGGCGCGGGCCTTCCGTGACGAGCGCAGCCAGCTCACCGCCACGGTGACGGAGCTGCGATCCCAGCTGGAGGCGCGCGATGAGTGACGGCGGCGCGACCCCGGGCACGGGCGACTCCCTCGCGGGGCAGGCGAAGCGTCTGCGGCTTGCCGAGACGCTCGTCAACGTCTCCAAGACGGTCGCAGCCATGGAGACCCTCGACGAGGTCCTCGCCACCCTCGTGGAGCTCACCGCCCGCGAGACCGACTCCGACCGGGGCACACTTTTCCTCCACGACCCGTCCACGGGGGAGCTCTATTCGCGCGTCGCCCAGGGCCAGCGATCGCGCGAGATCCGCTTCCTGAACGACGTCGGGATCGCGGGGCAGGTCTTCCAGAGTGGCGTCGGCGTGATCGTGAACGACGCCTATGCCGACCCCGACTTCAACCGAGCCGTCGACGAGCAGACCGGCTACAAGACGCGCAACGTCGTGTGTGCGCCCGTCCGCACCGCCAAGGGCACGGTCATCGGCGTCGCGCAGGTCCTCAACAAGCACCACGGCGACTACTCCGACGACGAGCTCTCGTTGCTCGAGGCGATGACGACCCAGGCGGCGGTGGCCCTCACGAACAGCCAGTACGTGGAGTCGATGGAGAAGCGCCGGACCGAGGAGCTCGAATTCCTCGATCTCGTGTCCGACATCACGTCGGAGCTCGACCTCGGCACGCTCCTGCAGCGGATCATGGGTGAGGCGACGCGTCTCTTGAAGGCCGATCGGTCGACGCTGTTTCTCAACGACGCCCGCACCGCTGAGCTGTTCTCGCGCGTCGCCGAAGGCGACTCCGTCGACGAGATCAGGTTCCCCAACAGCGTCGGCATCGCGGGGACGGTGTTCACGAGTGGCGAGACGATCAACATCCAGCACGCGTACGCCGACCTCAGGTTCAACCCCAGCTTCGATCGCCAGACCGGGTACTTCACCCGGTCGATCCTGTGTGTGCCGGTCGTCAGCAAGGCGGGCGAGACCATCGGCGTCACCCAGGTGCTCAACAAGCGCGGCGGCCCGTTCACGGCCGAGGACGCGCAGCGACTCAAGGCGTTCACGGCCCAGGTCTCGATCGCGCTGCAGAACGCCAAGCTGTTCGACGACGTGCAGACGATGAAGAACTACAACGACGCGATGTTGGAGAGCATGTCGAACGGTGTGCTCACGGTCGACGACCAGGGCCGCGTCGCCACGTGCAACGCGGCGGGGAGCACGATCCTCGGTGTCCCGGAGGCGTCGATCGAGGGCGCGCCCGTTGCCGAGGTGCTGGGTGGCGACAACCCGCTCGTCGTCGACCTCATCGACCGAGTCGCGGCGACGGGTGAGACGGAGATGGCGATGGACGTCGACCTCGAGGTCGGCGCCGACGAGTCGAAGCGCGTCGTCTCGGTGAACCTCACCGTCCTGCCGCTCGTGAGCGTGCAGGACACCCGCCTCGGGACGATGGTCATGATGGAGGACATCAGCGGCGAGAAGCGCATCCGCTCGACGATGGCCCGCTACATGGACCCGGCGATCGCGGACCAGCTCGTCCGCAGCGACCAGGATCTCCTGGGTGGCAAGAGCATCGAGGCCACCGTCCTCTTCTCCGACATCCGGAGCTTCACGACGGTGTCCGAGGAGCTGGGGCCGCCGGGGACCGTCGCGCTGCTGAACGAGTACTTCACGCTCATGGTCGAGTGCATCCAGTCACGGGGCGGGATGCTCGACAAGTTCATCGGCGACGCGATCATGGCGGCGTTCGGGCTGCCGGTCGCGCACGACGACGATCCCGACCGCGCGGTCCAGGCCGCGATCGCGATGATCCGGGCGTTGTTCGAGTGGAACGACGAGCGGGCCTCCAAGGGCCTCAAGTCCATCGACATGGGCATCGGGATCAACACCGACCAGATCGTCGCCGGCAACATCGGGAGCCCCAAGCGCATGGACTTCACGATGATCGGCGACGGGGTGAACCTCGCGTCCCGGCTCGAGGGAGCGTGCAAGGAGTACAGCGCCCGGATCCTCATCTCCGAGCGCACCCTGCTCCAGCTTCGGGGCGTGTACCGCACCCGCGAGGTCGACCACGTGATCGTGAAGGGCAAGACCGAGCCGATCGCGGTGCACGAGGTGCTCGACTACCACACCGATGCGACGTTCCCGAACCTCGTGGATGCGGTGCACGTCTTCCGGGACGGGGTCGAGAAGTACCGACGTGGCGACTGGGCCGGGGCCGTGGCCGCGTTCGAGGGCGTGCTCCGGGCCAACCCCGACGACCGCCTCGCCCAGACCTACATCGACCGTTGCACGAAGCTGCAGGCCGACCCTCCCGATGCGTGGGACGGCATCTGGGCGATGACCTCGAAGTAGGCCCGATTCGTTTGGCTGCGCTCAGATCGTCGTCACGTAACGTCGTCGGGTGACGCCGACGCCAGCGCCTGTGCCCGCCGACGTGGTGTGTGGCGCCGACGGCGTCCGTCGGTGCGCATGGGGCGCGTCGACCCCCGACTACGCGCGGTACCACGACGACGAGTGGGGTCGTCCTGTCGTCGACGACACGCGGATCTACGAGAAGCTCTGTCTCGAAGGCTTCCAGTCGGGGCTCTCGTGGCTGACGATCCTGCGCAAGCGCGAGAACTTCCGCGCCGCCTTCGCCGGCTTCGACATCCCGATCGTCGCGGCCTTCGGAGAACGCGACCGGGATCGCCTCCTGCAGGACGCGGGGATCGTGCGGCACCGGGGCAAGATCGAGGCCGCGATCGCGAATGCCGGGGCCGCGCTCGCCGTCCAGCGCGACCGGTCGCTGGCCTCGCTCGTCTGGTCGTACGCCCCGCGCGGACGCCGACCGGCGCCGCGGGCGATGGCCGACCTCTCGGCGCAGACACCGGAGTCGACCGCGCTCTCCAAGGCGCTCCGGGGCTACGGTTTCCGCTACGTCGGTCCGACGACGATGTACGCCGCGATGCAGTCACTCGGCCTCGTGAACGACCACCTCGTCGGGTGTGCCAGCCGGGCGCCCCGCACCGCGGACCGCAAGGCGTTGGCGCCGATCCCACGTTGACCAGCAAGGGTGTTGGTGCAAATCCACCCTTCATGGTCGGGGGATCTCTATCGTTTGAGCATCCAGTTCCGACTATTGGGGGATACAGGATGTTGGCAATCGGCACCATGGGCGCGACGCCCACCGCAATCTTCTACATCGCTGCGGTCGTTCTCTTCGTCGTAGCGGGCATCGGCTTGAAGCTGGGGAAGGAAGGGCTCAACCTGTTGGGCCTCGGCTTGGCCGCGGCATTCTTCGTCTCGGCCTGGAACGCCCTCGCGGCAGTCTGACCCGTAGCGCCCGACGCGCCGCCTGACCCGCTTCGGCTGTCTCAGAACAGCTGCAGGTCGGGCGGCGCGTCGCCGCGCAGCGCCCCGAGGTCCACCTCCACGCACTCGATGCCCCGGCTCTCCGCGAACACGCGGGCCTGGGGCTTGATCCGAGTGGCCACGAACATCCCGAGCGTCGGCGCCAGCGTGCCATCGCGGTCGAGACGCTCCTGGTAGCGCAGCAGCTGCTCCACCCCGGCGATCTCGCCGACCCGCTTCACCTCGACGACCACGGCCCGTCCCTCGCCGTCGCGGCACAGGAGGTCGACGGGCCCGAGGTCGGTGGGATACTCGCGCCGGACGAGGCGCAGATCCGCTCGGAGCGCCTCGACGCGCGCCGCGAGCAGCTCCTGGAGCTCGGCCTCGACGCCGTCCTTGGCGAGCCCGGGGTCTTCGCCGAGCACGAAGTGCTGATCGAAATGCACCTCGTGGAGCTCGATGACGAGCCGCTCGTCCTTCGGGTTGCGCACGGCGATCACGCCGTCGCGCTCTTCGATGGTGCACGGCGGGTTCATCCAGTTGAGCGGCTTGTACGCCTTGGCGTCGGCGTGGATCGCGATCGAACCGTCGTCCTTGAACAGCAGGAGCCGGGGAGCGCGCGGCAACCGCGCGCCGAGACGGCCGGAGTACTCCACGGAACAGTCGGCGACGACGAGGCGCATCACACGCGTTGTACCACCTCGCTGCGCTGCGATGTCGGCTTGTCCACCCCGATGTCGGCTCGATGCCTAGGATGCTGCCGAATCCACATCGACGGGGGGTTGCGATGCTTCTGGGTGCCTTCGGCAGTGACGCCTACAACATCGTGCTCGTGCTCCACATCCTCTGCGGGATCGTCGGTTTCGGCGCCGTGTTCCTCAACGGGATCTACGGACAGCAGGCAGGGGCGCGCAAGGGATCCGAAGGCCTCGCGATCTCCGAGTCGAACCGTCTGGTCTCGACCGTGGGGGAGTACTTCATCTACGCGGTGTTCCTCCTCGGGGTCGCGTTGGTGCTCATCGGTGACGACCGTTGGGGCTTCGGTGACACCTGGATCTGGTTGAGCATGGTGTCCTTCCTCGCCGCGATCGGGGTCTCCCACGGGATGTTGAACCCGCGGGTCCGCAAGATGCTCACCCTCCAGCGTGAGCTCGTCGCGATGGGAGGGCCGCCCGCCGGCGCGGCGGGTCCACCGACGCAGGTCACGGAGCTGGAGCGGCTCGGGAAGCAGGTGGGGATCCTCGGGACCGTGCTCAACGTCGTGCTCGTCCTGATCCTCTTCTTCATGGTGTTCCAGCCCTGACCCGACGGCCTTCGAGGGACCGTCGTAGCATCGGCGCATGGACTTCTACGACGACGTCCTGCTCCAGCTCGTCACCGCGCTGGGCGCAGCGCTGTTCCTCGCCAACGCGTTCGCGCTCGTGCGCCGGCGCACCGACCGCCGCGAGGCCGCGCGCAAGGCCGTCGTGCGGAGCCGCCCCGGGAGCCCGGTCCGCAAGCAGGTGCGCGCGAGCACCGGTCGCCTCGATCAGGCGCCCGTCGGCCGCACCGTCGCGTTCATGGTGCTCGGCTTGATCGTGTTCGTCTGGGGCCTCGCGTCGATCACGTCCTAGCCTCGGGCGCGATGCAGTCGAAGCGGCCCACGTTCATCTCATGGCGCGTCCGAGCGCCGCTGCTCGACTTGCTGTGCCTGGTGGCGTTCGTCGTCGCGGGTGCCGGCCAACACCGCGTGGACGAGGGCGCCGGCTGGTTCTTCACCGTGCTCTGGCCACTCGTCGTTGCCTGGTACGCGGTCGCGATCGCCACGCGCCTCTACCGCGCCGCCGATCGGATCTGGCTGCGACTCACGGCCACGCTGGTCGCCGGCGCCGTCGTCAACGCCGGGCTGCGAGGGGCTTTCACGGATCGACCGTTCGTCTCGGTGTACACCGCCGTGTTCGCTGCGTGGATGGTGCTCACGGCCTTCGGGTGGCGGATCGTGGTCGAGCTCCGGGCCAGGCGGCGGCTTCGCGCTGCGGCCACCGTCTGAGCCCCGGTCCGACCAGCCGTCCGACCAGCCGTCCGAGCAGTCGACGGATGTCGCTCCGTCGGAACCGGGTCCGTCCCGACGGATCGATCGTCGCGGTCGCATCACTCGGCGGATCAGCCCGACGGTGGGATCGCGCCGTCCGCCTGATACCATGGCCACTTCCTCGAACGTCGCCTGTGATACGCGACGTCGAGCAGCCGCAACGGGCTTGTCCTCCTTGTTCTTTTGCTTCGGTCCCGACACAACACGTCGGGGGTGCCGGATCAGCGTCTCGGGGTTCATCCGCCCCTCGTGAGACCTATCCCACACCTGACTCGTCCACCTAGGGACGAGCGCAACCACGGAGCAACCAACACATGTCCACGTCCTTTGCCGATCTCGGCGTGCCCCGCGACCTGAGCGAGTCGCTCA
>JBKJJI010000056.1:0-4775 GCA_046598115.1 Acidimicrobiia bacterium
GTCGGGCGTCGAGCTCGACCCCGCGAGCCCGATGTCGGCGGTGCGAGGGCCGCGCCCGATGCTCACGATCACCTTGTCCACGAGCACGCTCTCGGCGCCCTCGGCGCCCTCGAACCCGACCGTGAGCTCGCGTGTCCCTTCGATGCTCGAGACGCGCACGCCCGCGTGGGCGCTGATCCCCCGCCGACGGAACGCGCGGGCGAGGGCTTCCGACGCATCACTGTCGATGCCGGGGAGGATCTGCGGCAGCGCCTCGAGCAGGGTCACCTGCGTGCCGAGGTCGGCGAACAACGACGCGAACTCGCAGCCGATCGCGCCTGCGCCGATGATCGCCACGCGCTCGGGGATCTCGGTGACCTCGAGGACGTGATCCGAGGAGAGGATGCGCTCGCCGTCGAAGTCCAACCCCGGGAGCCCCTTCGGGTACGAGCCGGTCGCGAGGATCAACCCGGTCCCCTGCACCTCCGTCCCGTCGGTCACCCTGATCCGCCGCGCCTCGGAATCGACGAGCGTGCCCGTGCCCGGGATCACCGTGACCTCGCGGCCCTTCAGCAGCGACTCCACGCCCTTGGTGAGCCGGTCGACGACCTGCTGCTTGCGAGCCTGGCTGGCATGGAGGTCGATCTTGGCCTCGCCGGCGATCACCCCGAACTCCTTGGCCCCCTGCACCGTGCGGAGGACCTCGGCGGTCTGGAGCAGCTCCTTGGCCGGGATGCACCCCCGGTGGAGGCACGTGCCCCCGACACGCTGCTCCTCGACGAGGGCGATCCGCAGCCCGGCCGAAGCCCCGTACAGCGCCGCGGCGTACCCACCCGGGCCTCCACCCAGGACTACGACGTCGTACTGCTCGGCCACTGCTACCACCTTCTGCTCATGACGCCATTTGGGAGGCGAGACCGCCATTGTCGCATCCCGCGCGCCGCGAAACGGGCTACCTCGCCAAGAGGATCTGGATCGCCGACGCCGCGAGGATCGCCACGGCGCACAGCGCCGCCAACAGGACCAGCATTCGGGTGCTCATGGCGTGGGGCCATTATGCTCCGCAGGTCTTTCCAGGCGACCGTTCTCCCCTGCTGATGCCTCCTCCTCGCACCCAGCGCCTCATCGAGGCCGCCAAGCGCCCCCTCCCCGAGGGGACCTTCGTCGTCGGTGCGGGCCTCGTCGTCGCCGGCATCACGGCCTACGGCTTCCAGATCCTGTCGTTCCGAGCGCTGACGAAGGCCGACTACGCCGCGCTCAACGCGCTGTGGGTGTTCGTCTTCGTGCTGGCCCCCGGGTTCTTCCTCTCCCTCGAGCAGGAGGTCGGGCGTGCGGTCGCCGACCGCCGCGCTCGCTCGGTGGGCGGCGGCCCCGTCGTGAAGCGGGCGGCCCTCCTCGGGCTCGGGCTCACCATCGGCCTCGCGATCGCAGCCGTCGGCGTCGCGATCACCACGCCGCTCGTCGATCGACTCTTCGAGGGCAGCGCCGGGCTCATCGTCTGTCTCGTCATCGCGCTGTTCACGTACTGCTTCCAGCACATCACGCGCGGGACGCTCGCAGGCAACGGACGCTTCGGCCCCTACGGGCTGATCCTCGGGGCCGAAGGCATCATCCGCATCGTCCCCTGCATCGCGTTGGCGGTGGCCGGCGTCGACGACCCCGTCTGGTACGGGCTCTGCCTCGCGGTCCCACCCGTGCTCGGGAGCCTCGTCTCGCTCCGCGGGCAGCGCGGACTCGCGGAACCAGGACCCGACGCGCCTTGGTCCGAGCTCTCCACCAACCTCGGGTTCTTGCTGGGCGGATCCTTGCTCGCGCAGGGGTTGAGCTACGCGCCCTTCCTCGGCGCCCAGATCCTCGCCTCGTCAGGAGAGCGCGGCGCGGTCGCCGACTTCATCGTGGGGCTCTTCCTGGCTCGGATCCCGATCCTGCTGTTCCAGGCGATCCAGGCGGCGCTGCTCCCGAAGCTGGCGCACCTCGCGGGAGCCGGTCGCCACGAAGACTTCCGCGCCGGGGTGCGCAAGCTCGTGCTCGTGGTCGTGGGCATCGGAGTCGTCGGGGTGATCGGCGGCGCGACGCTCGGACCCGCGGTCGGCGAGATCCTCTTCGGCGACAAGTTCCAGCTCGGCCACACCGATCTCGCGCTGCTCGCCGCGGGGAGTGGGTTGTTCATCCTCGCGTTGACCCTCGCGCAAGCATTGATCGCGCTGCTCGGCCACGCGCGGGTCCTCTACTCGTGGGCCATCGGCCTCGCCGTGTTCTGCGGTGTCACCGCGGTCGCCCACAGTGAGCTCTTCCGCCGGGTCGAGATCGGGTTCATCGCCGGAACGGCCGCCGCCGCGGTCGTGATGGCCGCGATGCTGCTCGACAAGCTCCGTGCGGGCGTTCCCGACGACGGGTTGGCGTCGCTCGTCGAACAGATCGAGCACGAGCCGCTCGAGATCTGAGCCCGCTGCTCAGGTGCGGGTGAGCACGCGCGCGGCCAGCTCGCGGCCGATCACCAGCGACGCGGTGGCCGCCGGCGACGGCGCGTTGAGCACGTGCACCGTCCGGGCAGTCTCCCGGAGCTCGAAGTCGTCGAGCAGCCGTCCGTCGCGCGCGACCGCCTGCGCTCGCACCCCCGCAGGCGCGGCGACCAGGTCGTCGATGCGGATGTCGGGGACGAGTCGGCGCAGCGCCGCCACCATGGACCGCTTGCGCACCGATCGGCGCACTTCGTGGATCCCCACACGCCAGAACCGCCGGGCCATCTTCCGGAAGCCGGGGTAGCGGGCCAAGCGCGCGACCTCACGCCATTCGATCGCACCCCATCGGTATCCCTCACGTGAGAGCGCGAGCACGGCGTTCGGGCCCACGTGGACCCCGCCGCGCACGTCCCGGGTGAGGTGCACACCGAGGAACGGGAGCTCGGGGTCGGGGACCGGGTAGATCAGGTTGTTCACGAGGAAGCGACGCTCCGGGACCAGCTCGTGGTACTCGCCGCGGAACGGCACGATCCGCACGTCGGGCTTGGGGCCGAGCACGCGGCGAGCCACTTCGTCGCACTGCAAACCCGCGCAGTTCACCAACGTGCGGGTCTCGATCGGCCCGCGGTCGGTCTCGACCACGACGAGACCCGGCGACTCGACGACGTCGAGCACCTTCGTCGAGAGCCGGAGCTCGGCCCCGCCCGCGACGGCGAGGTCTGCCAGTGCCCGAGCGACAGCGACGAAGTCGACGATCCCCGTGTCGCGCACCAGGAGGCCACCGACGCCGGTCGCGTACGGCTCGAGCTCCCGCAACCGCTCGACCCCGATCCTCTCGGCGCGGACCCCGTTCTCCGCCGCGTGTGCGAGGAGCACCTCAGCGCGGGCGAGCTCGGAGTCGTCGAGGGCGACGATCACCTTCCCGCAGGTCTCGTGCGCGATGCCGCGCTCCTCGCAGAACTTCACCATCTCGACGCGACCCTCCACCGCGAGTCGCGCCTTGAGGGTCCCCGGCCGGTAGTAGATCCCGGAGTGGATCACGCCCGAGTTCCGACCCGTCTGATGGGTCGCGAGCTCCGATTCCTTCTCGACGACGACGAGCCGGAGACCAGGTCGCAGCCCGACGATCGCTCGCGCCGTTGCGAGGCCGACGATCCCCCCGCCGACGACCACGACGTCGTAGGGGCGCGACATGCGCCGTACTCTAGGCAGTCACATCGACAGCGCCCCACGGGCGCTCCTGGAGCCGTCCGTGCCAACTGCTGAACCGGACCACCTGCGGGTCGGTTTCGACGCGACGTCGTTGCTCGGGAACCGGACCGGGATCGGGCACGTGAGCGCCGCGATCGTCGAGCAGCTGTCGGAGTTCGCGGACCTCGAGCTCCGTACGTTCGTGGTGTCGTGGCGAGGCCGCAAGGAGCTGGCAGGCGCCGTACCGGCAGGTGTCCGTGCTTCGGCGCGCCCGTTCCCGGCCCGGCTCGCTCGGCGAACGTGGCCTCGGGTGGGCCGACCACACGCGGAGTACTGGACCGGTCCGGTCGACGTCGTCCACGCGCCCAACTTCGTCGCACCACCCACACGCGCACCCCTGCTGCTCACTATCCACGACCTCACGTTCCACCGGTTCCCCGAGATGTGCACCCCCGACACCCTCCGGTACCCGGCCTACATCCAGCGCGCCGCGGACCGGGGCGCATGGATCCACACCGTCTCGGAGTTCGTGGCCGACGAGGTGCGCGGGGCGTTCCGCATCGACCCTGCCCGGGTCGTGGCCATCCCGAACGGCGTCGTCGCCGTCGCACAGGTTGACCCCGCGCTCGGTCGCGCCCTGGTGCACGGTCACCCGTACGTCCTCGCGCTCGGGACGGTCGAGCCCCGCAAGGACTACCCACTGCTCGTCCGGGCGTTCGACGAGGTGGCGGCGTCGCATCCCGAGTTGCGGCTCGTCGTCGCCGGCGGCGACGGCTGGGGCGCGGAGGCGTTCGACGCGGCGTTGGCGCAGATGCACCACCGAGACGCCGTCGTGCGGTTGGGGTATGTGAACGATGCCGACCGGGCGGCGCTGCTCGCGGGGGCGGAGCTGTTGGCATACCCGTCGCGCTATGAGGGCTTCGGGTTGCCGCCCATGGAGGCGATGGCTGCCGGCATCCCTGTCGTCACGACTCGCGCCGGGGCGATCCCCGAGGTGGTGGGCGATGCCGCCGAGCTCGTCGAGCTCGACGACGAGGTGGGGCTCGTCGCGGCGATCGAGCGCCTGCTCACCGACGACGGGCGTCGAGCCGAGCTCGTCGCACGGGGCCGGGCCAACCTCGAGCGCTTCTCGTGGGACCGCAC
>JBKJJI010000176.1:0-3076 GCA_046598115.1 Acidimicrobiia bacterium
AGTCGGTGAAGGTGTTCATCTTGTTCGCGAGCCGTCCGTCCTCGTACCAGTGTCGACCGAGCTCGCCGCCGCCTCGTACGTGTGCGATCGCGAACGCGATGCCGCGCTCGAGGAGGCTGACGCGCGAGATCGAGAACGTCGGGTCGAGCGACACCTCGTACGAGCCGTACCCGTTCAGCAGGAGCGGGGTCGTGGCGTCGGCGTCGTGGCGTCGCACGATCGACAGGGGGATCCGGGCTCCGTCGGGTGCCTCGACCCACTCCCGTGAGGTGACGTAGTCGGACGGGTCGTACCCCTCGACCGGTTGCGTCCGGACGAGGGTGCGGGTGCCGCTGTCGAGATCGACGTCGAAGTCGGTGCGCGGGAGGACGAGCGAGGTGTAGCCGATGCGCACTGCCGTGGTGTCGTACTCGGGGTTCGGTCCGAGCCACACGGAGTACACCGCGTCCTGCATGTCGACGACGCGTTCGGACCCGTCGTCGAGCGAAAGGATCCGTAGGTGCTCGAGTCCGGCGGAGCGCTCCGACAGGACGAGGTGTCGGGCGAAGGCGTCGACGCCCTGGAGGCGGATATCGGGCCGGTGTGCGACGACCTCACGCCATCGATCCGGTCCCGTCCGTCCCGCGTCCACGTCCTCGACGTCGGTGACGACGAGCCGGAAGTTCTCGGCGCCTCCCGCGTTCGTGACGATGTAGAGGTGATCGACGCCTCGTCGATCGTCGACGTGGTGCTCGACGTCGTACTCGACGCCCTCCTCGCGCGGGCTCACGACGCGGGGCGGCTGCTCGGGTGCGCCGGTGTCGACCAGGTGCACCTCGCTGGTGATCTTCGAATGGCTTCCGATCATCAGGAATCGACCGCTCCGAGCCCGCGAGACGTGCACGGCGAAGCGCTCGTCGGGCTCCTCGAGGGCGAGCACATCGGCGGTCGCGGGTGTCCCGAGGGAATGTCGCCACACCTGGTGCGGGCGCATGGCTGCGTCGGGACGGATGTACAGCACGGTGGTGTCGTTCGCCCACGCGAGCCCGTAGTAGGTGTCGGTGATTTCGTCGGCGAGGTCGGCGCCGGTCGAGAGGTCGCGGAACCGCAGGGTTGCACGCTCGCCGCCGTCGAGGTCGACGGCGTACGCGAGCAGCCCGTGGCCGGGTGACAGCGCGAGGTTGCGGAGCGCGAAGTACGGGGAGCCGGACGCGAGCGCGTTCTCGTCGAGCAGCACCTCCTCGCCGGGGGTGGCGCCAGGAGGGCTCTGCGGGTCGGGTGGCGTCGCGGACCCGGCCGGCCGTCGGCAGTGCAGCGCGTACTCGAGGCCTTCGACCGTGCGCGTGAAGTACTCGTGCGTGCCGCGTCGCACCGGGGCCGACACGTCGGTCTCGACGACGCGGCGCTTGATCTCGTCGAAGATGGTGCGCTGGAGGGCGTCGGTGTGGGCGAGGCCGGCGCTCGCGTATGCGTTCTCGGCCCGGAGGTAGGCGAGCACCTCGGGGTCGTCGCGATCGCGCAGCCAGTACCAGTCGTCGATGCGCTCGTCGCCGTGATGTCGTAGGACGGTCGGGCGTCGGGGTGCGGCGGGGGGCTGAAGTTCCGGCATGGCCGAGCAGTCTCGCACCGGAGACGGCGCCAGGGTCGTCACGGAGCCGCGCGCGTGCTGGAACCCCCGGGGGGATCCGGAACCCGGACGGGTACGATCGCGACCGCATGGGACCCACCGCCACGCCCCCGGATGCCATTCCTCCAGATGTCGCGGAGATGGCCGCGACGCCGCTCGCCGCGACGGCTGAGGAGCTCGAAGCGATCCGGTGGAACGACGACGGTCTGATCCCGGCGATCGTGCAGGAGCAGGACTCCGGGCAGGTGCTGATGCTCGCGTGGATGAACGAGGACGCGTTGCGACAGACGCTCGCCGAGGGTCGCACCGTGTTCTGGAGCCGGAGCCGTCAGGAGCTCTGGCGCAAGGGCGACACGTCGGGCGACCGGCAGTGGCTGCGCGACGCGTCGTACGACTGCGACGGTGACACCATCCTGCTGGTCGTGGAGCAGGAGGGCCGAGGAGCCTGCCACACCGGCGCACGGTCCTGCTTCTTCCGCTCCTTCGGGAGCGGCGCCGCGCCCGGCCCCCGGTGACCCGCGACCCGCGGGCGGCGCCGGTCAGGCCGAGCCGCGACGACTTCCGGTCCCTGGCGCGCACGCACACGGTGGTCCCCGTGTGGCGGGAGGTGCTCGCAGATCTCGAGACCCCGGTCTCCGCCTTCATGAAGCTCGTCGGAGCCGACGCCGACGGCGCGGCGGGGTTCCTGCTCGAGTCGGTCGAGCACGCGGAGCGCTGGGGGCGGTTCTCGTTCCTCGGGCGCGACCCGGCGTGCACGCTCGTCGTGCGCGGTCGCACCATCGAAGTGGAGGGGGACCTGCCGTCCGGCGTTCCGCGCGACGCCGGGGCGCTCGCCGCGCTCGAGGCGCTCCTCGACCTCCACCGCGCCCCGGTCATCCCGGAGCTGCCGCCGTTCCACGGGGGTGTCGTCGGGTACCTGGGCTACGACGTGGTACGGGAGATCGAGCACCTCCCTGCGACCCCGTCCGACGACCGCGGCTTTCCGGACGCGGTCCTGTCCCTGACCGGGCATGTCACCGCCTTCGACCATTTCCGTCAGCGGTTGGCGCTCATCGAGAACGTCTACCTCACAGCCACCGACGCCGCCGGCAACGGTCCCGGGGAAGCGGAGATCGACGCGGCATACGACCGCGCGGTGACGCTGCTCGAGCAACGGGTGGCTGCGCTCGCCCGACCGCTCGCCTACGACCCCGTGGCGCCTCCCGCCGACGAGGTGTCGGACCTGCCCGATGTCGTCTCGTCGATGGACGGCGATGCCTACCGCGACGCCGTGCTTGCGGCACGCGAGCACATCCTTGCCGGCGACATCTTCCAGGTCGTGCTCGCGCAACGCTTCGACGTCGGTGAGGACCTCGACCCCTTCGACGTGTACCGCGTCCTCCGGCAGGTCAACCCGTCGCCGTACATGTACCTCGTGCGCCATCCGGAGGCCACGCTCGTGGGGTCGTCGCCGGAGCCGATGGTGCAGGT
>JBKJJI010000209.1:0-3310 GCA_046598115.1 Acidimicrobiia bacterium
CGTAGTGGACGAAATCTAAGACGTAGTGGACGCACTGGACGCAATGGACGGGGTGCGGAGTCTTCCTACACCGTGCGCCCAGGTTCGAATCCTGGCGGGGGCGCACGGTGTAGGAAGACTCCGCACCCCGTCCATTGCGTCCAGTGCGTCCACTACGTCTTAGATTTCGTCCACTACGTCCACTGAGTGCTTCTACGTCCACCGAATACTTAGGGATGGAACTAGGGACGGCTTCGGGCCTTGGTGGGGTCAGTCGGCGGTCGGTGGTGCGAGGTGTTCGCGGAGCCAGTCGCTGGCGGCGTGCTCGTCGAGCTCGCCGGCGGCGATCTTGAGCACGGCGGCTTCGGCGTCGTCGATGGATGGTTTCGGGTCCCAGGTCCAGCCGTTCGTCTCGATGAAGAGCCGGAGTGCGATCCAGGCGACGCGCTTGTTGCCGTCGGGAAGCGGGTGATTGCGGGCGAGGCGCACGACGAGCACGGCTGCCTTGGCGACGAAGTCGGGGTAGAGGTCGGTGTCACCAAAGCCGGCGGCGGGTGCGTGGAGCGCAGAGTCGGCGAGATCGAGGTTGGCCACCTTCATGACGGTGACGACGTCAAGGCCGGTGACGTCTGCGGCGATCGCGACGTAGTCGACGAGATCGACGTAGCGGATCGTCACTTCGCGAGGCGCTCCAGGAGCTCGGCGTCCTCGGCGATGATGCGGCGGATCCGCTGCTTGAACTCGGGGTCCTCACGGCGACGCTCGACCGCCTCCCGCAGGGCGGTCTTGACGGTCTCGTTGAGGCTCTGGCCCTCGGCGCGGGCGATGGCCTCGGTGTCGGCGGCGAGCTCGTCGTCGAGGCGGACGGTCAGGTTCTTCGGCATGATACCATGGTAGCAGACCACCGGAACGCGTACGTCCCGGGCTGTCGTGGTCGTGGCTCAGGCCAGACTGAGCCACTCCTTCGAGGGCAGTTCGCCGGCATTCCCGTACGCTGGCGGAGTGTCACCGACCCGAGCGACGGTGGCCCTCTTGGCGAGTGTGGCCTGGATGGTCAGCGCCGTCGTGATGGTCGCCCTGCAAGTCGATGAGGGGCATCCCTGGCTCGCGTTTTTCTGGTTCCTCATCGCGATGAGTGCAGGCTGGTTGGCCGTGGTGAGGGTGCGGGGCCGCCGACGCCCGAACGAACCCGACCGCGCGTAGCACTCAGGTTTCTCACACGCCCGGCTCGTGCGCGAGCAGCGCGAGGAACTCGGCTGGTGCGTACACCGGGAGGTGCGCGCGCAGGCCCAGCAGATGGCCATCACCCGAGACGAGGACCGCGCGTGCGGACATCGCGAGTGCGATGAGGTAGTCGTCGTCGGGGTCGGGAGACTGGATCGCAGGTGGGTCGTCGGGATCGTCGATCACCTCGGCCTGGCGCCGGAGCAGGTCGAGCAACTCCTGAGCCTCGGTCGGTTCGATGAGTGCTCGGAGCTTGGGGTAGCGGAGCGCTCGCTGGAGCTCGGCCAGCAGCGACTCGGAGACGAACAGCTCGAAGGCTCCGGCAAGCCAGGAGCGCACGAACTGAGCCGGCTTGCCGTGGGGTGTGAGCACTGCCGAGATGAGGACGTTCGGATCGAGGACCGCGCGCACCGCTCAGCTCAGTGCTTGCGCGGGCGCGTCGCGTGCTGGGCCTCGACGGCAAGCTCGACGGCCGCGTCCTCGTCGAGGACGTTCCGCGCCCACAGCCGGTCGAGCAGGTCGAGTCCGAGCTGGCGCCGGAGCGCTTCCTCGATCACCTCACTGTCGCCCTTGCCGGTGCGGGCTGCCCGCACTTTCACCGCGCGAAGGGTCTCCTCGTCGATCGTGAGCGTTGTCCGCGTCTTCGGCATCTCGGCATCATAGCATCAAGATGCTCAGGTGCAGCTCGTACTCGAACTGGCGCCACCCGATGTCCCATGGACCGGCCGTTGCCGTCGCCGAACGGGTGGATGCAGAGGAAGTCGAGGACGAACGCCGCGACGATCAGCAGGGGTGGTGCTCTGCGTGGTCGAGCGCGTCGTTGGTGCGGGCGACGAGTTCCTCGATGAAGAAGGGTGTCTCCTGTGCGTTCACCGGCTCGAAACGCACGCTGGTGGTGCCGTCCGGATTGCGGTCCACGAACAGGTTGTCGTCGGTCTTCGATTCCGTCCACTACGTCCCCTGGGTGCGGCTACGTCCGGGGAGATTGCGGGGACAGATGCGAGTTCGACGGGCGGGGACGCGGTGCGCCGCGGTGGCGGTCGAGACAGCGTTGGTGGCGAGCCGGCTCTTCCCAGCGGTCAAAGACCGGCGGCTTCCAGCCGGAGTCCGGGTGTCTCCTCGAATACGCGGTCGTTCGAAACGAGCGGGACGCCGAGCCGGATGGCGGTCGCGGCGATCCACCGGTCCGCGTCGTGCTCGCGTTGGCTGAGCGCGTGGCCGGCACGTTGGCAGTCCACGCGGAGTTCGGCGTAGACGCGGATGAACTCGGGACCCGAGTGGACGATCTCGATGCGACTGATGGCGGCTTCCATGCGGCGGACACGCGCAGTGCCCACCCTCGGAGGAGTGCGCCGTAGCGAACTTCGGCGACGGTCTGGAACGACACGAACTCGATCCGTCCGAGCAGAATCGGTTCGTATCGGCGGGCCAGTGTCGAGTTGGGAATCAGTCGGGCGCTGTAGACGTCGGTGTCGACGACGACGGGTACCCGGCCTGGCGGGTCGGCCACGGTCAGCTCAGGACGGCGTCGAGGAAGGCTTCGGCCTCCTCGGAGGTGAGATCGTCGATGACCCGCTCGCCGTAGGGCGGGTGCAGCTGGCCGCGCCGGAACAGTTCATCGACGGGAAACTCGAGGCTCTCATCCGGCGCGCGATCGGGGTGTGGGGTCGACATCTCAGTGGCCAGTCTAGGGCTCATCCTGGAACGTCACAGCAGTCGCGGGACGGGCACGAGTTGACGTGTTCTGAAGCGCTGGCCGCGAGATGGCGGGACCGACACGCTGTGCCGATCAGGCCTTGCATACAGCCGCGAATGTCGCACACCGCGGGGGAACTCGTGGTCGCGCATCGGTTTGACGAACCGATGGATCGGGGCGTCGCGCGTCACATCCGCGACGTTCTGACCAGCGCAAACGCGCCCCCGCCAGGATTCGAACCTGGGCGCACGGTGTAGGAAGACACTGCCGACCGTCCGACCAGACCACCCGCGTCCAGCGGGTGTTCTCCTGTCAGGACTCTACGTCCAGTGCGTCCACCTGGTGGCGGTGAGTGTGCTGGAGAAGTAGGGACGCGTGGGATGCGCGCGGCGAGTCGCTCTAGCCGCTGGC
>JBKJJI010000252.1:0-3745 GCA_046598115.1 Acidimicrobiia bacterium
GGCCAACGCCGACCTGCCCCATGACGCGCAGGTCGCGCTCGGGTTCGGTGCCGAGGGCATCGGCCTGTGCCGCACGGAGCACATGTTCCTCGGCGACCGCCTGCCGTTGGTGCAGCGCTTCATCCTCGCCGAGGACGAAGCCGAGGAGCACGCCGCGCTGGCCGAGCTCGCGAAGCTCCAGCAGAGCGACTTCCTCGAGATCTTCGAGGCGATGGACGGGCTGCCGGTGACGGTGCGCCTCCTCGACCCGCCGCTGCACGAGTTCCTCCCCGACATCGAGGAGCTCGCGGTGCGCGACGCGACCGGCGACCTCGACGATGCCGGGCGCACGCTGCTCCACGCGGCCCGCCAGCTGCACGAGTCGAACCCGATGCTGGGCACGCGGGGGGTGCGCCTCGGGGTGCTCAAGCCTGAGCTGTACCGCACGCAGGTGCGGGCGATCCTCGTGGCTGCCGGGATGCGAAAGCTCGCGGGCGGCGACCCGCGGGTGGAGATCATGATCCCGCTGGCCGTCACCGAGCCCGAGCTGTCGCACGCGATCGGCTGGGTGCGCGAGGTGGCTTCGGAGCTCTCGACGGAGGGCCACGGCCTGGAAGGCGTCGACTACCTGGTCGGGACGATGATCGAGACGCCGCGCGCCGCGCTCGTCGCCGACGAGATCGCCGGGGTGGCGGAGTTCTTCTCGTTCGGGACGAACGACCTCACCCAGATGACGTTCGGGTTCTCCCGCGACGACATCGAGGGCCGCTTCCTGCCCCGCTACCTCGAGCTGAAGCTCATCGAGGCGAACCCGTTCGAGACGATCGACGCCAACGGTGTCGGTCAGCTCGTGAAGCTCGCCGTCGAGCGTGGTCGTGCGGTGCGCCCCGACCTGAAGCTCGGGATCTGCGGTGAGCACGGTGGCGACCCGGCGTCGGTGGCGTTCTGCCATGAGGTCGGCCTCGACTACGTGTCGTGCTCGCCGTACCGCGTACCGCTCGCTCGCCTCGCCGCGGCGCACGCCGCGCTCGGCTCCGACGGCCCCGGCACCACGGCATAGCTCGTTCACGTCGGGCACCCGAGGGCCCTCGCGGCGCGTCGACCCAGGGCCACGGGCGAGCACCGGCGCGTCAGGCCGCCGCCTCCCCTGGTGGGGCGCGGAGATCCCACGTGCCGTCGGCGTCCACGACGATCTCGTAGCCCTCGTCGTGGACAAGATGGTGGTGGCGCGGGCAGAGGTTGCCGAGCTCGCGGTAGGTGGTTCGGCGCGATCGCGCGAACGCTTCGGTGTGGTGTCGGTGCAGGTGCCGGTCGCAGTCGCAGCCTCGGATCCGACACATCCGGTCGCATTCGTCGATCGCGATCTTGAGCGGCGCCGGCACGTGGCGGGTGGTGGACACCACCGTCTGCACATCGACGCCGTCGGTGATGACGAGCTGGAGCAGCCCGTGTGCGAGGACCTCGCGGGCGTGGGCCACCGGGACGGGCCCGACCCCGGGGATCTCACACGTCTCGCCCGGCTCGGTGTGGCCTCGGAGCAGCGCCGGGAGGTCGACCCGCACCCGCGCGACGTGCTTCGGCGGTGTTGTTGTCGTAGCGGGGCCCGAACGGCCGAGCTCGACGAGGGCGTCGAAGCGGTAGGCGTCGAGCGACTCGTGACGCCCCGCGCCCGCCTTCCTGGCGGCGTCGAAGCGCCGCTGGGTGAGCGGCTCGAGGGCTTCGAGGAGGTCGGCGACCACACTCGTCGGCCCCGAGAACGAGCCGTGGGTGGCCGCGCCACGGTTCCAGGTGCGGAGGTGGCGCTCGCGGTGCGCGAGGCGTGCCGCGGCGTCCTCGTCGGTGGCGGCGGCGATGACGCGTTCCTTCTCGGCTCGTAGGCCCCGCATCCCTGACCGGTCGGCCGCCGTGAGCAGACGCTGCTCGGCACCGGGATCGGCCGCCGCGCCGGCGCTGACCTGGGCGGCCTGTGCGATCGACAGCGTGCCTTCCCGGACCCGCTCGGCGGTGGTGGGGAGCTGTTCGAGGCGCTGGGCGGTGACGAGCGCCTCCCGGGCCATGCCCTCGGAGCAGCCCGACGTCTCGGCGAGCCACTGCTCGACCGACATGGCCCGCCCACCCCGCCAGGCACCGGTGGCCTCGGCGCGGGTGGCGAGCTGGGCCTTCGCCGCCGAGCACAGGCGCTCGCCGAGGGCGGTGGTGCGCGTGAGCCGGGCGGCGTCGCGCCCGGTGAGGAGCGCCGGGTCGAGGCGCCCCAGGACGTCGCGCAAGGTGCCCACGGCGGCCTCGACCTCGGCCGGTACCGCCGGCAGGCGCCGTTCTTGGTCATCGGTGGAAGCGAACATATGTTCGTTCATGCCCATGGAGACGATGATGGCAGGGGGGTGTGACAGCGAATTCGAGATCTCTCCGTTGGCGCGCGAGCGCGTCGGCCGTGGCCGGTAGGGTCCCGCGATGCCTGCGGACGACCAGTCGTCGTATCCGCTGCCCGAAGACCCGGCGCTCGCCGAGGTCGCGTCTGCACTCCGCGACGCAGGGCACTGGGGCTGGGTCGTCGACGGCCGATGGCATCTGGTCTACGCCACCGACGAGCTGCGACTCACCTTCGGCGGATACGTCGAGCTCGCAGCGTGGCCGATCGGAGCGCACATCTTCGGGCCGGAGTTCATGCAGGCGAGCCAGGGGTGGCGCTTCGGCGCCAACACGACCGAACTCCAGCGCATCATCTTCGCTTCGATGGGCGGTCTGGCGCTCACCGACACTCCGGGTGGTCGCGATGCGCTGCGGGAGCTGACGGACCCGGCGCTGCACGACCTGATCGACGATCTGGAGCCAGTCGATCCGGCTGCGCTGTCGTTCCATGCCGGCGGGACGGGACTGGCCGGCGCCGTCGGCGTCCCCGTCATCGCGCTGCGCATCCGCGATGCCACCGGACGACTCGTAGGAACGGCGATGGTGTCGAAGCCCGCCGCGGGTATGGCGACCATCGGCGCCTTGACGTCGATGGGCGACCTGCGCCACTTCGAGCGGATGCAGCTCGTCGCCAGGGCCGGCCGACGGCCGGCGGCGATCCTGTTCGCCGACCTCGAGGGATCGTCCCCACTCGCTCGGCGCTTGTCGACGGCCAGCTACTTCGCCCTTGGTCGTCGCCTCGTCGCCGCAGCTGATCAGTGCGTGATCGACGCGGGTGGTCTGGTCGGCCGCCACGTCGGCGATGGCGTCGTCGCGTTCTTCCTCACCGAGACCTCTGGTTCGGAGTCGGCTGCGGCGCGGGCGTGCATCAGCGCCGCTCGTGCGCTCGGTGCCACGGTCCGCGACGTCGCAGCACGCAGCGCGCTGGCCCCCGAGGACGTCGTCCTGCGGTTCGGTCTGCACTGGGGTTCGACGCTGTACGTCGGTGCGATCACGACCGCAGGTCGGGCCGAGGTCACTGCGCTGGGCGACGAGGTCAACGAGGGGGCGCGCATCGAGGCCTGCGCGACCGGTGGCCGGACGCTCGCCTCGAAGGAGCTGATCGAGCGCCTGGATCCCGATGATGCACGGGCCCTCGGTCTGGACCCGGACCGGGTCACCTACACGGCGCTCGGGGACCTTCCCACCGCTACCGAGAAGGCGCGTCGCGACGCGCCCGCCATCGCCGTCTGCGACGTGGCCGAGTAGGCCCCGATCGCCCCGGCCGGGCGGTCTGGTCCCGGGCCCCGCGGCGATGTCGCACCCCACCGGTACCCTCAGACCATGGCCGGGCTCGCAGCTGTTCCCAGCAAACCCC
>JBKJJI010000017.1:0-8298 GCA_046598115.1 Acidimicrobiia bacterium
AGGCCAACTTCATCGTGAGCAACGTGGGATGCGGTGGCGCCGGGTTGCTCCTCAGCGGCGAAGGCGCAGTGGTGCGGGGGAACGTCATCGCGCGGAACCGTTGGCCGAGTGGGTTCACGGAATGTAGCGGCGGAGGGATCTCGACCACCGCCGAGAACTCGATCATTGAGAACAACTCGATCTACCGCAACGCAGCGGCCGGGTCCGGGGGCGGTATCGAGATCGACGGGGCCGACGGAGTGGTGGTCCGCGGCAACACGATTCGTCAGAACAGCGGAGCGTTGTACGCCAGCGCGATCGCGTTGAGGAACACGGCTGACGCAGTGATCGTCCAGAACGTCGTGACGGAGAACCTGGTCGGGGGAATCGTGCTCGACGTACCGAACCTCGGTTCAGGGCACTCCATCGTGATCACCAACAACACGATCAGCGGCAACAGCTACGGCGGACTGGGCATCTACTCGGATTCGGTCCCCGTACAGGTCTCCAACAACATCATGACCGAAGGCGTGAGCTGCTTCTCGGGGAGCCCAGTGTTCGCGGCGAACAACGTGTCGAACTACACCGGCCGCTGCGCGGGAACCACCGGCACGAACGGGAACATCTCCTCGCCACCGCAGTTCGTCAGCGAGACGTACGGGAACTACCGCCTGAAGACAGGATCGCCGTCGATCGACACCGGTTCGAACGCCGCGCCCTCACTCCCGGCGACTGACCGTGATGGGAACGCGCGCATCGTGAACACCACCGTCGATCAGGGTGCGTACGAGTACACCGGCACGCAGGCGGTCGAGCCGTTCGGTGAGTTCACACCGGTCGCGCCGACGCGCCTGCTCGATACCCGTTTCGGGCCCGGGGCGATCGGCAAGGTCGGCGCGGGGTCCTCGCGTTCGCTCGACGTGACGGCCACGCCGGTACCGACGACGGGCGTCGCGGCCGTGGTACTCAACGTGACCGCGACGAACACGGTCATGCCCGGCTACGGGTATGTGACCGTGTATCCCGACGATGGGCCGACGCCGCCGACGGCGTCGAACCTGAACTTCGCACCCGGCGTGACGCGGGCGAACCTCGTGACCGTGAAGGTCGGCGCGAACGGGAACGTGCGCCTCTACAACGGTGTCGGGAGCATCGATCTCATCGTCGACGTCGTGGGCTACTACGCCGACTCGAGTGGGACGCCCGGTTCGCGGTTCCACGGCATCACGCCCACCCGCCTGATGGACACCCGGCCGGGGGGTGCGGGGCCGAAGCACAGCGCCCTCGCGCCCCAGGAGGTAGTGGCGCTCACCGTCACCGGCGGCGAGGTGCCGCCCGCGGGGTCGGTGTCCGGGGTGGTCCTGAACGTCACCGCGACGGCGCCGACCGGCTCCGGGTGGCTCACCGTCTATCCGGGGAACGTTGGCACGGTGCCGCTCGCGTCCAACCTCAACTTCGTGCCGGGCCAGACGGTCCCCAACCTCGTGATCGTGGGCGTGCCCGCCGATGGGAAGGTCAACATCGCCAACGGCAACTTCGGCAACACCCATGTGGTCGTCGACGTGGTTGGGTACTACGACAAGGACTTCGCCACCGACGCCGGTCGCTTCATCCCGCTCGATCCGGCGAGGCTGGCCGACACCCGAGGAGGGGGGGCGCTCGTCCCCGACGACGTCAGGGTCCTCGACGTCTGGGGGTTCGGGGGTATGCCATGCGGGGGAATCGATTCGGTCGTGATGAACGTCACCGTCACCAACACGACCAGTTCCGGATGGCTCACGGTCTTCCCGAACGACGCCCTCACGGTGCCGCTCTCGTCGAACCTCAACTTCACGCCGGGGTTGACCGCGCCGAACCTCGTGCAGGTCAAAGTCTCCTCGACCCTGCCCGACAACGAGGGGTTCGTCGCCTTCAACAACGACCCGTACGGTTCGGTCGACGTCGTGGTCGACGGGAACGGGTACTTCACGAACGACCAGCCGCCGGGCGTCTGCACGAGCGTGAGCGCACAGACGACGGGTGGGGTGCGCCCGCTCTCGAGGGGCGGGCCTCCGAGCCGGTGAGTGTTGGGGGGTTCGAGCCGTAGCGCCTGGCCTCATGCCTGGGCGCGCCACCAACCGACGGCGTCGCGCAGGCCCGACTCAAGGTCGAGCTTCGGGGTGAATCCGACCTCGTCGCGCAGTCGGGCGACGTCGGCGACGAGCCGGCGCGGCTCGTCGTCGCGCATCGGGAGTGCGCCGATCCGGAGGAGATCGTCGCGATCGACGATCCGGGCGATCGTGCGGGCGACGTCGGCGATAGCGGTCCCCTCACCGGACCCGATGTTCACCGAGCCGGTCACCTCGGAGTCCACCAGCGCGGCGAGGGCGGCACCGCAGTCGGCGACATGGAGGAAGTCGCGCACCTGCGTTCCCGCCGACGTCTCCGCGGGCGCGCCGGCGAGGAGCGTCCGGGCCACGGAGGGGACGAGTCGCTCGGGCTTCTCGTGGGGGCCGTACGGGAAGAACACGAGCCCGGTCGCGACCGACAGGCCGGTCTCGGCCGACCGCTCCTCGAGCTCGCAGGACACGTACTCCTTGGCCGCGCCGTAGCGGGTCGACGGTGCACGGGGGGTGGTCGCCTCGTGGGCTACCCCGTCGGCGCCGAGCGCGGCGTCGGTCCAGGCATACTGCGTGCAGCTCCCGGCCAGGACGAACCGCGATCCTCCTGCGTCCCGGAAGGCGTCGGCGAGCCGGGCCGTCGCGTCGACCCAGGCGCCGTTCGCCGGGTCGTCCCAGAACCGCCCGTGCTCGGTGCACCAGGCGAGGTGGAGCAGGTGCGACGCTCCGGACTCGTTGAGCACGAGGTCGACCGCAAGCGGGTCGAGCGCATCCGCCTCGTACCACTCGTCGAGGTCGAGATCGACGGGCGCCTGCCGACCGATGCCGAAGACCTCGAAGTCGCGGTCACGCAGGGCGGCGACCGCTGATCGTCCGACGAAGCCGGCTGCACCGGTGACGAGCGCTCTCACCGGGGCAGCCTCGCACGTCGGGCCCGCTCAGTGGATGAAGTACTCCGCGATCCCACATCCGGGACCGCGTGCTACGTGGCGGCCATGCGATCGGCGTGGCGGGCCATGCAGGCTTCGATGCGGTCGAGGTTGGCGGTCGTCCACGCGACGGTGCGCTCGAGGCCCTCGTGGAGGCCGACCGCGCACGCGAAGCCGAGCTCGCGCTCGGCCTTGTCGGTCGCGCCGTAGCGCTTGCCGGAGTGGTCCCACTCGCGCGCCGGCTCGAGGCTGACGCCCGCGGTGTTGTCGGTGAGCTCGATGAGTGTCTCGGCCAGCTCGAGGATCGTCGTCTCCACGCCAGAGGCGAGGTTGTACACACCGTTGTCGTCGCCGAACGCCGCGCAGCGCACGAGGCCGTCGACGATGTCGTCGACGTAGATGAAGTCGCGCGTCGCGATCCCGCCGTTCTCGACCGGGAGCGCCTCGCCCTTCATGGCCCGGTACACGAACGTGGGGGTGACGTTGCGCCACACCGTGGCGGGCGTGCCGCGCCACTGGCCGGCACCGAGGATCTCGCCCGGGCCGTACACGTTCTGGAACCGGGCCTTCACGAACGGGATCCCGTGGCGGCCGAAGTAGTAGTTGCCGTACAGCTCACCGATGATCTTGGAGATCTGGTACGGGCTGTCGAGGTAGAGCGAGACGGGGTCGTCCTCGGTGGTGGCGACCGCCTCGTCGAACGTCTTTTGGGCGACGGTGCACCCGGCCGAGGAGTACACGACGCGCGGCTTGACAGCCCACGACGCGAGGTGCTCGAGCAGCTTCAGGGTCGTGAAGGTGTTGTTGTCATGATCCGCGATCGGGTCGGCCATCGAGCTCTGGTTGCCGTGGTACGTCGCCAGATGGAACACGAGGTCGGTGTCCGTCGGGAGCTGCGCGAGCACCGCGTCGTCGGTGATCGAGCCCTCGACGAACTGCACTGCTGCTGCATCCGGGATGTTCGACCGCTCGGCCGACAGCAGGTTGTCGACGACGACCACCCGCTCGGCACCGAGGTCGGTGAGGCGACGGGTGAGGTTGGAGCCGACGAACCCGGCGCCACCGACGACGACGGTGCGTTTCCCGGCGATGTGGGGCGTGACGTCGCCCGGCATCAGTCTTCGTCGGGGAGGTGGAGGTGGGTGAACGTCTGGTCGATGCCGTACTCGCGGTAGTAGGCGATCGCCGCCGCGACACCGGCCTCGAGCTCGGTCTTGGGCGTCCAGCCGTCGAAGTCGTCGGCGGTGCGCGACGGGTCGAGCAGGATCGTGAACGCGTCGTCCTCGCCGCGGGGACGCACCTCGACCGGGCCGTCGAGAGAGATGCCGAGCGCGTTGACCGTGGCGTTGAACAGCTCTTCGATCGAGACGTCGCCGCCGGACGACAGGTGATAGGTGCCGTGGCCCTTGCCGTCGATCGCCTGCTCGACGGCGTCGATCATGTCGTCGACGAACACGAAGTCGCGCCGGGTGTCCATCACGAAGCACGGCTTGTCGGTGGTGAGGCGGCTGAAGAACGTGGGGAGCGGGCCGCTGATGTTGCGGGGCCCGTAGGCGTTCGCGAGCCGGAACGACACCCAGTCGAGGCCCGAGAGTGCCAGGTACTGCTCGCCGGCCGTCTTGGAGATCGCGTACGACGAGTCGGGCGCGAGGTGGTGGCCGAGCGTGACCGGCTGCTCGACCGGGTTGGTGCCGTAGCAGAGCGCCGTCTGGAAGTAGATGATCCGCTCGGTGCCGGCAGCCTTGGCGGCCTCGGCCACGAGGGCGGTGCCGAGGGCGTTGGTGGTGACGTCGCCCTCCCAGTTGTCGGGGTCCTTGTAGGACGCTGCGGCGTGGACGACGAGGTCGGGGGCGAAGTCGGCGGTCGTGGACATGATGAGGGCGCGATCGGCGATCGAGCCCTCGACGACGGTCAGTCGCTCGTGTTCACGGAGGTTGTCGCGTCGCCCCGTCTCGTAGTTGTCGATGACGAGGACGTCGTCGCCGCGGGCGAGCAGCCGGTCGGCGAGGTGGGAGCCGACGAACCCGCTGCCGCCGGTGATCAGGACCTTCATGGTGTTGCCTCACAAGGGATCGGGAGCGACCGGCCATCGTACCGGACCCTCCCCCGAGCAATCCGAGGCGGGCGCGCTCGATCGGGCGTGGGCTACTCCGACTCTGCGAGGTGCTCGAGGTCGGTCACGCGGACCTCGAGGCGCTCGAATCGCCGGTCGAGGCGGCCACTCAGGTCGCGGATCTCGTTCAGGATCGCGGTCTCGGCGGTGCTGATCCGGCCGCGGATCTCGTTGCTGAAGCCGTCGATTCGCCGATGAACTGCCTCGAGGTCAGCGGCCACGCTCGACCGGAATTCCCGCACCATCGTCTTGAGCTCTTCGTCGGCCACGATTGACTCCACCTCGTCGAGGGTACCGCAGCCCTTCGGCTGCAACCCTGATAAGAGCGAGGACCGCCCCACACGTGACGCGCCAGTCGGGACCCGCTATGCGTCGAGCAGCTTGCGGTACTCGGCGGCCCGGTCGTGGAAGGCCTGGTGCCAGAGCTCGAGGCTCATGAGACCCCAGAGCTTGCGGCCGAACGGGCGCTCCTCGTCGAGGTGGCTCACGACGGCGTCGGCATCCACGAAATCGCGGGAGTGCGCGGCCGTGGACCGGAAGAGGTCGTTCACGAAGTCGTGCAGCGGCGCGTCCTCCCCCTGGGTCCATTGTTGCAACGGGACGGGGAAGCCCATCTTGTCGCGCCGCTCGAGGAGTGACGGAGGCAGGTCGGCGGCGAACGTCTCCTTGAGGAAGTGCTTCATCTTCCCGTCGGTGAACTTCACGTCGGCCGGGACGGTTGCCATGAGCTCGATGAGCGGATGGTCGAGGAACGGGACCCGGCTCTCGAGGCCGTGGGCCATGCTCATGCGGTCCTCGACCTGGAGCAGGCCGGGGAGCAGGCACTTGAAGTCGAAGTGCGTCATCTTGTCGAAGTACGCGGTGTGGCCGACGTTGCTCGGGTTGTTGAAGATCGTGCGGAAATCGTCGAACACCCGGGCTCGGTCGAGCTGGCTCCAGTCGATCTCGTCGGCGATGTCGTTCGACCGGTCGACGAGGCGGAAGTAGCGCTCGTCGAGCGGGCCGAACAGGCCGTCGGCCCAGAACTGCTGCATGAGCGGCTTGTACTCGCGCAGCACCCCGAGGTTCGGGAGGATCGACTCCGCGGTGACCACGAAGTGGCCGTCCTTGTAGGTGCCGTCGATCGCGGCCCGGATGCACTGCTCGAAGTACGCGATGAGATAGCGCGCGTACCCACCGAAGATCTCGTCGCCGCCCTGGCCGCCGAGCACGACCTTCACCCGCTGGCCCGCGAGCTCGCTCACCATGTACTGCGGGAACGAACCGGGACCGGCGACGGGGTAGTCGAGGTGGTAGATCACGTCGCGGATCGTGCGCTCGAAGTCGTCTGCGTCCATGTCGACCTGGTGCAGGGTGCCGCCCATCTGGGTGGCGACGGTGGCTGCGTGCTCGCTCTCGTCGCACGTGGGGTACTCGGAGAACTTGCCGTGGAACAGGTCGGGGCTCGCGTTCCCGGTCCGTTGGGCGAGGATGGCGACGAGGCTCGAGTCGATGCCGCCGCTCACGTACGACCCAACCGGGACGTCAGAGCGAAGGTGCAGTGCGATGGAGTCGTCGACGACCGCGCGCAGCTCTTCGGCGAACGAGTCGGCGCTGCGCGAGAAGTCGGGTTCGTAGCGGATGTCCCAGTAACGGTGTGTGCGGACCTCGCCTCGCTTGACCGTGAGCGTGTGACCGGGCAGCAGCTGGGTGACGTGGCGGAACAGCGTGCGGTTGCTGATGGGGTACTGGAAGATGAGGTACTCGGCGAGAGCCTCGGGATCGGTGGCGACCTCGGGGAGGAAGGGGAGCAGCGCCTTCACCTCGGAGGCGAAGGCGAAGTCGTTGCCGGCGGTGGTGAAGTAGAAGGGCTTGATGCCGAGGCGGTCGCGGGCCGCGAAGAGCCGGTCGCCGTCCCAGATCGCGAAGGCAAACATGCCCCGGAAGTGGTCGACGCAGTCGGCGCCCCAACGCTCGTAGGCGGCGAGAATCACCTCGGTGTCGGTGTGGCTGCGGAAGCGCCACGAGCCCTCGAGCTCGGACCGAAGCTCGAGGTAGTTGTAGATCTCGCCGTTGTGGACCACGACCGTGCCGTCGTTCCCCACGAACGGCTGGTGCCCCTCGGGCGACACGTCGATGATGCTGAGGCGCCGGTGGGCCAGGCCGACCGAGGCGTCGCCGGTCTCCCAGATGCCCTGGTCGTCGGGGCCGCGCTGCGCGGGCAGGTCGTTCATCACCGAGAGGCGATGGGCGAGGCTCGGGATCGGCTGCCGGTCGAGGGCGACCAGCCCCGCGATGCCACACATGAGGCGCCAAGGGTACCGCCCCCCGTTTTGGCGTCGGACACGGGTCGCCCAGACACCCCGAGCGACGCCAGAACAGGTTGCGCTCCCCGTTTCGGCGTCAGCATCCCGCTCTCACGGGGGGTTCCTCACACGAAAACGCCGCTCGTAGGATGGGGTGGTGCCTGTGCCGACGGTCGACGACGCCCGCTCCTACTGGGAGGAGCACCCGGTGGCCGCCGCGGCCGCCGACGGCGACCCGGGGACACCCGAGTGGTATGCCGCGTACGACCGCCTCCGCGAGGCGAACGAGTCGGTCCGCTACTCGGCCCGCCTGCACGAGTTCGCCGACTTCGCGAACACGCGCGTCCTCGACGTGGGCTGCGGCAACGGGTACGTGCTCAGCCGCTTCGCCGCGCAGGGCGCACGCACGACCGGCATCGACCTCACCCAACGTGCGGTCGGGCTGTCGCGCGGTCGGTTCCGCCACGCGGGCCTCCCGGGGGCGTTCACCGCGGGGAGCGCCGAGCAGCTCCCGTTCCCCGATGACACCTTCGACTGCGTCATGTCGATGGGGGTGCTGCACCACACGCCCGACACCGAAGGCGCGGTCGCCGAGGTGCGGCGGGTCCTGCGGCCCGGCGGACGGCTGATCGTGATGTTCTACCACCGGGATTCCGCGGTCTACCGCCGGCTCCAGTGGCGGGCGCGCCGGTCCGGGCGCCCGCTCCAGGAGCTCGTGAACGAGGTCGACGGGGTCGGGAACCCGAAGGGCGACGTCTACTCGAAGGCCGAGCTGCGGGATCTTCTCGGCGGCTTCGACGACATCGACCTCTCGGTCGGGTTCCTCCAGGGGCTGCCCGTCGGCCGGTTCCGCTTCCCACCGAAGTTCCTGTTGCGCCCGTTCGCGTCGCGAT
>JBKJJI010000074.1:0-5464 GCA_046598115.1 Acidimicrobiia bacterium
CTCCGACTCCGGTACCCCGACGAAGAAGTCGAGGCCGAGCGGAGGATGCTCGGGTCGCGACGCTGTATCCGGCGCGCTTCGACGATCCGGAGGTGGAACGCCTCACGGACCAGGTCCTGCGCGACACCTCGACGCTCCTCGGTCGGGTGATGGGCGGCCCCGCCGGGCTGTTCGGCTACGACGACATGTGGAACACGCGCCGGATGCGCGGCGCGCAGATGCCGTCGTCGAACGGGCACGGCGATGCCCGCTCGCTCTCGCGCATGTATGCCGCGTGTCTGGGCGAGCTCGACGGTGTGCGTCTCCTCTCGGCCGAGTCCGTCGCCCGGGCTTCGGAGGTGCAGTCGAGCGGGAAGGATTGTGTCATCGGTCAGCCGCTCTCGTTCGGCCTCGGCTTCGGGCTCTCGCCGACCTTCGGTCCTACGCCCGGACCGAAGGCGTTCGGGCACTCGGGAGCCGGGGGGTCGGTCGCGTTCGCCGATCCCGAGCGCGGCGTCGGGTTCGCGTACGTCATGAATCAGATGCAACTGTCGTTGTCGGAGGCCGACCAGCGATCGCAGTCGCTCATCGAAGCCTGCTATGCCGCCGTCGGATGACTGACCTCGAGCGCGCCCGCCAGGTGTTCGCGAAGCGACGTGCCGCATGGCTCGCCGAGGACCTTGACGCGTACCTCGCGTGCTTCGCCGACGACGTGATGCTCGACGTGCCGGGTCGCACGATCCGCGGCCACGCCGAGTACGAGCCGATGGCACGACGGTCCTTCGCGTGGGCGCGACCGATCGAGTTCGAGTTCCACCATCTCGCGGCCGATGGCGACATCGTCTTCGCCGACTGGACCATCACCGTCGAGCGCCGCAGCGACGGAGCGCAGGTGTCGTGGCGAGGGATGAGCGTGTGCGGCCTCGCCGACGGCGTGATCACCTGGTGGCGCGAGTACTACGAGGACCCCGGAGCCTTGGCGAAGGCGGCCCGCGGGTAGCGAGGACCCGTTCTCGTGACGGATCGCGCCCCACCCCCCGTTCTCGTGACGGAATGTGCCCCCATGGGGGCGTCGCGCGTCACGGGAAGCACGGGTGGGGCGGATGACGTCACGAGAAGCGGCCGGATTTGCCTCGAAGTGCACGACGGAGCGTGTCGATGACGGCCTGCGGGTGGTCGGCGATCTGGTCCGCCGTGAACCGCAGGACCCGGAACCCCTGGGCGACGAGCCGGTTGTCGCGCGCCCGATCTCGTTCGTAGTCCGCGAGCGCCGTGTGGTGGCGGCGACTGTCGACCTCGACGAGGACCTTGGCCGCGTGGAAGACGAGCTCGACCCGGCCGACCCAGCCATCGGCGTCGCCAACGTCGATCTCCCTCGCAGGTGCGGGCACGCCGGCGTCCTGGATCAGCATGAGCATGGTCCGCTCCAGCTCGCTCGCCGGTGCGACGTAGCCCTCGCCCCGAGCATGGAGCAGGACTCGCATCCATGCGGTTCCAGGGCGTCCGTGCTCGGCGAGGTCGTCGAGCACTCGCCAACACGAGGGGATCGTCACCATCCGACGTGCGAGGCAGTGATCGAGCGCGCGCTCCGCTCGAGCTGGATGCACGCAACCGCAGAGGTCGAAGATGGTTCGCGCGACGACGTGACGGGAATCCCGTCGACGACCCGACGATGGTGTTCGGGAAGCACGCCGACGTGATGCACCGACGCACGGGTCAGGCGCGGCCGTCGCCCACGGGGAACCGCGATCTCGAGATGGCGGCGTCCGAACCCCGGGAGCGCGTGGACGGCCGCGGCGGTCCGATGTGAGGCGCAGGCGCCCTCGCCGGCGGAGAGCACCAGCGCGAGCACGTCGGCGGGCCAGGATCTCGGCGCACCGGCCGCCCGATATACGCCCGTCTGCACCACGATGAGGCGGTCCTTCTCGACTCGATGACGGATCGCCTTCGCTGTGCCGCCGAGCTCCACGATGGTCGTCCTCGTGACGAGGCCGTGGTTGCGCGCGGCATGTGCTGCGATCCGCTGATCCAACGATGGAGCCATCGGCGTCCGGAACCGGCTCGCTGCTTCCGGTGACCAGGTCTGCCCCCACTGCGGTTCTCGTGACGTGATCGGCCGCCCAGGGGGCCGCGGGCGTCACGAGAACGGGTCGCGGGGCCGCGGGCGTCACGAGAACGGGGCTGGGGGCCGGATGCGTCGCGAGAAGGGGCGCACGGCGGCCCGCGGGTAGCGTCGCTCGCCGTGGACCTGACCTTCAGCGCCGACGAGGACGCGTTCCGCGCCGAGTGCCGGGAGTGGCTCGAGGCCAACGTGCCCCGGGGTCTGCCGTCGGGCGACACCGCCGAGGGCTTCGCGCTCCATCTCGAATGGGAGCGGGCGCTGTTCGACGCCCGGTGGGCGGTCGTGTCGTGGCCCGAGGCCTTCGGTGGTCGCGACGCGTCACCGACGGAGTGGCTGATCTTCGAGGAGGAGTACTACGCGGCAGGCGGACCCCAGCGGGTCACCCAGAACGGCATCTTCCTCCTCGCCCCGACGATCTTCGCCTTCGGCACGCCCGAGCAGCGCGACGAGATCCTCCCCCGCATGGCCGGCGCGGTCGACCTGTGGTGCCAGGGGTGGTCCGAGCCCGACGCGGGGAGCGACCTGGCCGGGATCCAGAGCAAGGCGGTCCGCGACGCGAGCGCCGGCGGATGGCGTCTCTCGGGGCAGAAGACGTGGACCACGCGCGGCGCGTTCTGCACCCACCTGTTCGGGCTGTTCCGCTCCGACCCCGAGGCCGAACGGCATCGCGGCCTCACCTACTTCCTCGTGCCGCTCGACGCGCCGGGCATCACCGTCAGGGGCTTCGGGCGCCTCGACGGCGACGAGGGGTTCGCCGAAGTGTTCTTCGACGACGTGTTCGTGGCCGACGACGGCGTGCTCGGCGAGGTCGGACAGGGGTGGAGCGTCGCGATGGCGACGACGAGCGCCGAGCGGGGGCTCACGCTGCGCAGCCCCGGCCGCTTCATGGCGACGGCGACCCGTCTCGTCGACCTGTACCGCGAGCGCGGCGCGGCGGCGGATCCGGCGACGCGCGACGCCGTGGTGCGGGCGTGGATCGACGCCGAGGCCTACCGGTGGCAGACGTTCCGGACGGTCACCCGCATGACCGACGGGGAGAACCTTGGTGCCGAGTCGAGCCTCACGAAGGTGTTCTGGTCGGACCTCGACGTCCGCTTGCACGAGGTCGCGCTCGAGCTCCTCGGCGTGGATGCGGAGACCGACGTCGACGGTTGGGCGAAGGGCTTCCAGTTCGCGCTCTCAGGCCCCATCTACGCGGGGACGAACGAGATCCAGCGCAACGTGATCGCCGAGCGTGTGCTCGGCCTCCCGCGGAAGTAGTCGCGCCGTGCGATTCGCGTTCACCGACGACCAGCTCGCGTTCCGAGACGCCGTGCGCGACCTCCTCGCGAAGGAGAGCCCGCCCGAAGCGGTGCGTGCTGTCTGGGATGCCATCGATCGTGCGCCGGGCGGCGCGGCGATCCCGGCGTGGAAGGCGCTCGAGGAGATGGGCGTCCTCGGCGTCATGAGGCCTGAGGAGGCGGGAGGGCTCGGACTCACCGCGCTCGACCTCGTCCTGCTGCTCGAGGAGAGCGGCGCCGTCGCCTTCCCGGGCCCGATCGTGGAGCACGCGATGGTGGGTGCTCCGCTCCTACGCGATCGCGTCGGGGCGAGTGCCGTCGTCACCGCACCGTTCCACGACGGCCCGGCCGTCCCGTATGCCGACGTCGCGACCCACCTCCTCCTCGTCGACGAGGGCGACTGGCATCTCGTCGAGCGCGCCGACGTGGAGCTGACGACCGTCGAGTCCGTCGATGGTGCGCGGCACCTCGCGACGGTCGTCTGGACGCCGACGGCTGAGACGATGGTCGCGTCGGGCGTCGATGCCGAGCACGCGTTCGATCGCGGCGCGCTTGGCACGGCTGCGCAGCTCACCGGTCTTGCCCGACAGATGATCCTGATGACCGTCGAGTACGTGGCCGAACGTCGGCAGTTCGGGGTGCCGGTTGGCAGCTTCCAGGCCGTCAAGCACCATCTCGCCGACGCGCGCATCGCGCTCGAGTTCGCCCAGCCGCTCGTGTACCGGGCTGCGTGGTCGATGACACATGCCGATCCCGATGCGAGCGTGCACGTGTCGATGGCCAAGGCCCAGGCGAGCGACGCCGCCGCGCTCGCGGCACGCAAGGCCCTCCAGTGCCACGGGGCGATCGGCTACTCGTTCGAGCACGACCTCCACCTGTTCCTGAAGCGGACGTGGGCGTTGGCCGCGGCATGGGGCGACGCGCCGTGGCACCGCGACCGGGTCGGTCGCGCGATCCTGTAGTCCCACCGACCTTCACTTCCCCGACCACGAACCGACACGAACAGAACCGACACGAACAGAACCGACACGAACAGAGGAGCAATTCCGATGCCCGAGGCCTACATCGTCGATGCCGCCCGCACTCCGGTGGGCAAGCGTGGGGGCGGGCTGTCACAGGTCCACCCGGCCGACCTCGGCGCCCACGCGATCAACGCGGTCGTGGAGCGGACGGGTATCGACCCTGGCGCCGTCGAGGACGTGTTCTTCGGGTGTGTCGACCAGCTCGGCCCGCAGGCCGGCGACATCGCCCGTACCGCCTGGCTCGCGGCGGGGTATCCGGAGGAGGTGCCCGGCACGACGATCGACCGTCAGTGCGGCTCGTCGCAGCAGGCGGTGCACTTCGCGGCACAGGCGGTGATGAGCGGCACGAACGACGTGATCCTCGCCGGCGGCGTGCAGAACATGAGCCAGATCCCGATAGCCGCGGCGCTGACCGCCGCCGAGCAGTTCGGGTTCACCGACCCGTTCTCGGGCTCGGAGGGGTGGACGGCGCGCTATGGCGACCAGGAGGTGTCGCAGTTCGTCGGCGCCGAGATGATCGCCGAGAAGTGGGACATCAGCCGCGAGGCGATGGAGGCGTTCGCGCTCGAGAGCCATGAGCGCGCGATCCGTGCGCAGGAGGAAGGCCGCTTCGACCGAGAGATCGTCGCGATGCGTGGGGTCGAGGCCGACGAGGGGCCGCGCCGGGGGACCTCACTCGAGAAGATGGCGCAGCTGCCGACGCTCGTCGAAGGTGGCCGTCTCACGGCTGCGGTCTCGTCGCAGATCTCCGACGCCGCGACCGCGATGCTCGTCATGTCGGAGCGGGCGGTCAAGGACCACGGTGTCACGCCGCGGGCGCGCATCCACCACCTCTCCGTCCGCGGGGCCGATCCGATCTTCATGCTCACCGCGCCCATCCCCGCCACCGCGTACGCCCTCGAGAAGACGGGAATGTCCCTCGACGACATCGACCTCGTCGAGATCAACGAGGCGTTCGCCTCCGTCGTGCTCGCCTGGCAGGCCGAGACCGGCGCCGACCTTGCGAAGGTCAATGTCAACGGTGGGGCGATCGCCCTCGGCCACCCCCTCGGGGCCACCGG
>JBKJJI010000126.1:0-2890 GCA_046598115.1 Acidimicrobiia bacterium
CACAAGAGCGGCACGTCGCCCAGCCCGAGCGCCCGGGCTCCCGTCGCCGGGAACTCGGCGGTGAGATCGCCGGTGGCCGTGAAGACGATGCTCACGAGGTCGTCGTGGTCGATGCCGTTGCGCTCGAGCAGCTCCTGCACGAGGCGCTGGGTCTTCGCGCCGATCTCCGCCTTCGAGTCTTCGTCGCAGGTGATCGCCCCACGGAGCGCGCGCAGCTTCACGGCGGTCGAGGCTAGTGCGGAGGTCCTGGAGCCCCGCCCGACGAAGCGCCGGGCGCCGGGTCGGAGACCGGGGACACATGTGCGGCCTCGTACAGCGCCCGGACCTCATCGAGCGCGAGGGGGCGCCACTCCCCCGGCGGCAGCCCGAGGTCGCTCACGGGGCCGATCCGGGTCCGTACGAGGCGGTCCACCCGCAGACCCACGGCCTTGCACATGCGACGGACCTGGCGCTTGCGGCCCTCGTGGATCGTGAGCTCGAGCGCCGACCGGCCGCCGTGCTCGTCGCGCAGCCGTGCCCGCGCCGGTGCTGTCGGACCGTCGTCGAGCTCGATACCCTCCCGCAACGCACGTAGCGCAGCGGGCGTGACCGAACCGGTGACCTCGGCGAGGTAGGTCTTCTCCACGCCGTGGCGGGGATGCGTGAGGAGCTGGGCGAGCTCGCCGTCGTTGGTGAGGAGGAGCAGGCCCTCGGTGTCGCGGTCGAGCCGACCCACCGGGAACACCCGGGGATCCGCCGGGACCAGCTCGACGACCGTCGGACGCCCCTGGGGATCGGATGCGGTGGTGACCGTCCCGACCGGCTTGTGCAGCAGGTAATAGACGAGCCCGGGCTGGGTGGCCACGGGGACGTCGTCGACGGTGAGCCGGTCGCGATCTGGGTCGACGCGGTCCCCGAGCACGACGACATTCCCGTCGAGCCGGACCCGGCCGGCCTCGATCAGCACCTCACATGCGCGCCGCGAGCCGAATCCGGCACGTGCCAGCACCTTCTGGACCCGTTCGCGACCTTCGTCCCCGGGACGCGTCGCGACATCACCCTCCGTCGTCGGTCCCCTCGGTCGCCTCGACGGGGTCGTCCCCGAGTCGGAGGCCGCGCTCGAGCGCCTCGACGATTCCCGAGTCGGGCACGAAGTCGCCGAGCGGCGGCAGATCGTCGAGTGCACCGATGCCGAGCCGCTCGAGGAACGCCGTCGTGGTGCCGTAGAGGAGCGCGAGGCCGGGGCCGGGGTCGTAGCCGACGTCGGTCACGTAGCCCCGCGTCACGAGTGTCTGCAGGGTCGTCTCGACGTTCACGCCGCGGATCGCGGAGATCTGCCCGCGGGAGATCGGCTGTTTGTAGGCGATGATCGCGAGGGTCTCGAGCGCGGCCCCCGAGAGGCGGACGTGTTGCGCCTCGAGCACGAACCGCTCGACGTAGGGCGCGAAGTCGGGATGGGTCTGGAGCCGGTAGCCGCCCGCGACGGTCGCGAGCACGAAGCCCCGACCGGACTTCTCGTAGTCGCGCGCGAGATCGGCGCAGAGGGACTCGACGTCGGCGACCGGGAGCTCGACCAGCTCCGCCAGGAGCCGCGCCTCCACAGGTTCCGTCGCTGCGAGCAACACCGCTTCGATCGCGCGCCGGGTCTCTGTGCGCCTGGCCTCCGCGGCCCGGGCCGTCGGGACCGCGGCGTCGGGTTTCGTGTCGGGCTCGCTGGCGGGCTGGGTCGCGGAGCGACCGGGCGGGGGCGCGGGTGCATCGTCGTCGGGGATGCTCGGGAACGTCATGGCTGGTCGACTTCCTGGGGAAGGGCCTGGTCCTGGGCGCGCGTCGGCTCCTGGGGAAGGGCCGGGACGGCAGCGTCGTCCCATTCGCCGATGCTGCCCTCGTCGAGGGCGGCGTTCCCGTCGATCCGACGCACCTCGAGCTCGGCGAAGCTCGCCGCCTGGACGATGTCGACGGCGCCCTGCTTGAAGAGCTCGAGCACCGCGAGGAAGCGGACGATGACGTCGAGGCGCGACGTCGCCCCTGCCGCGAGCTCGGTGAACGACACCGAGCGGTGCTCGGGGAGCCGGTCGAGCACGACCCGGATCGCGTCACCGACGTTCAGGCGGGTGGGCGCGATGTGGTCGAACTCGACGGTCTCCGTCGTCGTGGGGCGCAGCGCTCGTTCGGCCGCGTCGCGGAGGCGGGTGAGCTTGAGGCGGTCGAGGGGGTCGGGGACGAGCGAGCGGAAGGGCTCCTCGGGCCCAGCCTGCCGCGCGACGCTGAGGCTCGCCCGCCGCATGAGGCTCGCGATGGCCTCGGCCGCGTCTTTGAAGGTCTTGCACTCGAGGAGCCGGGCGAGCAACAGGTCGCGTTCCTCGAACCGCAGGAGCTCTTCGTCGAGCTCGAGGTCGGCGGGTCCGGGGAGCAGCCGGCGGGTCTTGAGCTCCACGAGCGTCGCCGCGATGAGGAGGAACTCCGTCGCGACCTCGAGGTCGAGGGCCTCGAGGCGGTCGAGTTCCTGGAGGTACGCGTCGACGATCGTCGACAGCGACACCTCCCAGAGGTCCACCTCCTGCTTGAGGATCAGGTGGAGGAGCAGGTCGAACGGCCCCGCGTAGACGGCGGTGCTGACCTCGTAGCCCATCGGGTTCGAGGGTATCGGACGGCCTCGGGTCGACCGCGTACCGCGGCCCGGTACCGCAAGACGCGCACCGCCGCCCGGTACCGTTGCCCCGATGGCACGGGTCTTCAGCGGCATCCAGCCGACCGGTGAGCTGCATCTCGGCAATTTCCTCGGGGCGTTGCGCCAGTGGGTCGCCGACCAGGATGCGCACGACGCGATCTACTGCGTCGTCGATCTCCACGCGATGACGCTCCCCTACGACCCCGCTTCGCTCGCCGAGCGCACCCGACGCACGGCGAT
>JBKJJI010000179.1:0-6921 GCA_046598115.1 Acidimicrobiia bacterium
GGCGCGACGGGACACGCGGGATGGCCGACGGCCGCTGGTCGTTGCCGGATCTCGACGGTGCCCTCGTCGACAAGGTGCTCGACCACATGGCCGCGCGCATGCGGCCCGCCAAGGGCATGCCGTGGGATTCCCTCGAGCACCGCAAGGCCGACGCGCTGGTGGAGCTCGCCCGTAAGTACGCCGACGCGCAACCCACCGGTCGGTTCCGCCGATGGGAGGACTCGCTATCCGGCGAGCGCGGCCTGCATCAGCGTCTCGAACGCTGCCTCGTCGCCGGCGTACACGCCTTCGGCGCGCGGCCAGTGCACCACGAGGTCGGTGACGCCCACCGCCTCGTACGCCGCGCATGTCTCGGTGAACTCGCCGGGCGACGCGCTTCCGCTGTCGAGCAGCACCCCGGCGAGCACGATCCGGTCGAGCGTGGCCGGGTCGCGACCGATCGCAGCGCACGCCGCGTCGAGATGCGCCACCTGCTCGGCCACCACGGACGCGCCCTGCCATCCGGGAAGCGGCCCCGACGCGGCATCGGCCCGCGTCGGATCACCGACCGTCACCCACGCGTCGCCGTGCTGCGCGGCGACGGCCATCGCCCGAGGACCGAAGGCCGCGATCGCGAGCGGCACGCGCGGCTGCTGCACGCAGCCTGGAACCGCCCGGGCGTCGACTGCCGAGTAGTACCGACCGCTCCACGACGCGTGCGGCTCGCGGAGGAGGAGATCAGTGAGCGCGACGAACTCGGCGAACCGCTCCGAGCGCTCCCTCCTCGACCACGGTTCTGCACCGAGCATCTCGGCATCCCATCCCGACCCGCCCGAGCCGATCCCAACCGTGAGACGCCCCTCCGAGAGGTCGTCGAGCGTCATCAGCTCCTTGGCGAACGGCACGGGGTGACGGAAGTTCGGCGACGCGACGAGCGTCCCCAGACGGATGCGCTCCGTGACCATCGCGGCGGCCGCGAGCGTCGGGATCGCGCCGAACCACGGGCCGTCGCGCAGCGTGCGCCATGCCAGATGGTCGTAGGTCCAGGCGTGGTCGAAGCCGAGCTCCTCGGCCCGGCGCCACCGTCGGCCCGCGTCGGGCCAGCGGTGCTCGGGGAGGATGACGACGCCGATGCGCACGTCGACGACGCTATGCGTCGACCACCCCCGACGGGGCGACGTCGCGATCGACCTTCGCCCACCAGCCGGCGAGCGCGCCGGCCGCCGACAGGTACAGGCGCCCGTGCTCGCAATCGTCGGCCGCGGCCGTGAGACAGGCGAGTGTGTACTTCACGTAGTGCGCGTCGTGGTGCAGCGACGCGCGGGTCGCGAGCTCGGTGACGAGGTTCTGGCGGTCGACGTCCGCAAGGTGCCACACACAGCCCGCCGCCGTGCGCCGGTCGATCGCGAGCCCCGCGTCGAGACTGACGCCGGGGTCGTCCGGCGCGGCGGGCGCGAGCGGCTCGCGCGCGAGCGCGGCGCGGAACCCGACCACGTAGGTCGCGGCGATCGCGAGCGCGCGGCGAGGGTCGGGCGTGGCATCGGCGATGCCGAGCACGGCCTGCGGCAGGGTGAGCGCGTGCGTCCATCCGTACGGTGTGTGCTCGTCGGACTCGAGGAGCATCGACCACGCCGCTGCCCGGAGCACCTCGTACCCCATCGCGCCGACCACGCCGCCCTCCAGCACCGGCCCGGGCACGCACGCCGCGGTGTCGTCCTCGTCGACCCGCGCCATCGTCGGGTAGATGAACGGCGTCGCGCCCTCCACCGGGTTCGACGGGGTCGACGCGAGCGCATCGAACATGGCACCGGGAGGCCGGGATGCCGCTCCGGTACATCCGGGAGCGACCGCGTCGACCCAGTGGAGACGCCAGCCCGCCTCACGGGCGAGGTCGCGCGCGAGGCCGCGGAGCATCGCTCCGGTCAGCTCGCCGTTCGGCGCGATGCACGGCAACAGATACAGGAAGATCGGCGCGTGCGCTGCCGCACCCAGGCGGTTCACGAGTGGCCCCGCGAGCAGCGTGCGGAGCTCGGTGGGGTTTGCGGTCTCCCCCAGCCACCGGCTCACCCGGTCCACCTCGTCGAGATCCCCGACATCGATCGCGACGATGAGCGCGGCGGCTGCCTCCTCCAGCGAGTCGAACGTCGCATCGCCGGGCTCGGGCACCGCTGCCCCCCACGCGTCGTACTCGTCGGCCAGGCGAAGGATCTGGCGCCTCGCGTCCGCACGCCGGTCCGGGTGGACGAGCGGGAGCAGCCCGACCCGGGCGATCAGCTCCAGCCCGGCGTGGAGCACGAACGAGTCGGCGGGCTTGTCCCGGGGAACCGCCAGGCGAAGGGCGGCGGGTCCGGCAATCGCAACATCCACAGAGTTCATGTGACGAAACCTAGAACCTGAAGTTCACTTGAAGTCAAGCCGGACATGCGTCACAATCGGTCGGTGACGCCGCCCCCCGATCGGGATCCCCCGGACGACGGCCGGGCGCCCGCGGCGCTCCTGACGATCGGCGAGCTGCGCGACCGCAGCGGCGTGGCGCCCTCCGCGCTGCGCTACTACGAGGCCGAGGGGCTCATCACCTCGAGCCGGACCGCCGGGGGGCAACGCCGCTATCGCCGGGAGACCCTGCGTCGCGTCTCGTTCGTCCGCATCGCCCAGAAGGTGGGGCTGACGCTTGACGAGATCCGCGAGTCGCTGGCCTCACTCCCCCGTTCCCGCACGCCCACCAAGGCCGACTGGGCCCGCCTGTCGCGGGCGTGGAAGCCACGCCTCGACGAGCACGTGGCGATGCTCACACGCCTGCGCGACCAGCTCGACGAGTGCATCGGGTGCGGTTGCCTGTCGCTGCGCGACTGCGCGCTCTACAACTCCCGCGATGCCGCCGCGACGCTGGGCGCCGGTCCGCGCTACCTGTTGTCCGACGTGCGTCCCTGACCCGCGCATGTGCGGGTGAGAGACGCATCGACCGTGCTCGGCGATCAGGGGGCGGGGATGGGAGCCCCGTCGCGCTCCATGCACTGCACGTCGAAGAAGATCGGCAAGAGGTACTTCACGTAGAACGCGTGCACGACGAGGCCACCCGTCTCGAGGTCGTCGTACTCCTTGATCACCACGCGATCGTCGGACTCCCGGAACCGCTTGCACCGGTCGAGCAGCGCGTCGACCTCGGCGCGCGTGCCCTGGAGCAGCCCGAGGTGGTCGAAGCCCGGGGAGCTGATCGGCTTGTCGCTCTCGGCAAGCAGGATGAAGTCGCCCTCGGTCCCGGTGAGAAGGATGTGGGCGAGCTGGCCGATGACCTCGGTGTCGACCGACGTCCAGCCGAAGATCTCGCACCAGAAGGCGTCGACCTCCTTCCGGAACACGTCGTCGAGGGTGCCGCGCGCGAACGTGAGCTCCATGTGGTTGAGACGCATGCCGCCAGCGTACCGACGCCTGTAAAGCCTCAGTTCTGCGACGGGTCGTCCGGGTAGGTCGACAGCAGCCGCAGCGGACCTGCCTGGCGACGGAGCACCTCTCGCCACAGCAGATCCGGCGCTCCGGTGAAGACGTCGCCGTCGTTACGGTCGACGGCGAACCAGCCGTCGGCCGCGACCTCGTCGTCGAGCTGCCCCGGCCCCCAACCCGCGTAGCCGGCGAAGACCCGCACCACCTCGACGTCGGGGACGCTGAGCATCGGATCCGATCCGAGGTCGATCGAACAGACCTCGCCGAACAGCGACTCGGGGTGCGTCGCCGGGTTTCCCGCCCGTCCCGAAGGCACCCGCCCCAGGCCGATCGCGGCGTCCGGCTCGACCGGCCCCCCGACGAACACGCGGGCCGGCGGCGCGGCGAGCAGCGACCAGCCGGGCATGCCCTCTTCGAGCAGGGTCTCACTCGGGCGGTTGAGCACCACCCCGACCGCGCCCTCCCGCGAGTGCTCGAGCACGAGCACGACGGACCGCGCGAAATTCGGGTCGAGGAGATCCGTCGTCGCGACGAGGAGACGGCCGCGCACGGGTCAGTCGAGCTCGAGGTGCAGCATGCGGATCGCGTTGCCGCGCACGATCTTGTAGATCGTCTCGTCGTCGAGGCCGGCGAACATCTTCTCGGCGACCTCCTCGGTGTGCGGCCATGTCGAATCGGTGTGCGGATAGTCGGTCTCGAACGTGATGTTGTCCACGCCCACCCGGTCGAGGGACTCCAGCCCGTGCCGGTCACGGAAGAAGCAGCCGAAGATCTGCCTGTAGTAGTAGGTCGACGGCGGCTCGGGCACGAGGTCGCGCACTCCTGCCCACGCCCGATGCTCCATCCACACATCGTCGGCGCGTTCGAGGATGTAGGGGATCCAGCCGATCTGGCCCTCGGAGTACGCGAGCCGCAGCTCCGGATAGCGCACCAGCACGCCGGAGAAGAGGAAGTCGCTCATCGACGCCATCGCGTTCCCGAACGAGAGCGTGGCGGCAACGGCGACCGGCGCGTCGACCGACGTGGCGGGCATCTTCGACGACGATCCGATGTGCATGCACACGGTCACGTCGGAGCCGGCGCACTCGGCGAACATCGGGTCCCAGTACCCGGTGTGGATGCTCGGGAGCCCGAGGTGCGAAGGGATCTCGCTGAAGCAGACGGCATGCACGCCGCGTGCGGCGTTCCGACGGATCTCCGCGACCGCGGCGTCGACGTCCCAGAGCGGAATGATGATGAGCGGCGCGAGGTGCCCGTCGGAGTCGCCGCACCACTCCTCGCCCATCCAGTCGTTGTAGGCGAGGACGCATGCCATCGCGAGGTCTTTGTCCTGGGCCTCGGAGAACGTCTGGCCGCAGAACCGCGGGAACGTCGGGAACGAGACGCTCACCTCGACGTGATTCATGAGCATGTCCTCGACCCGCGCCTTCGCGTCGTAGCACCCGGGGCGCATCTCGTCGTAGGTGATCGGCGACGCCGTCATCTCGTCGCGGTCGAATCCCACGGCTGCGACATGGCGCTTGTGCGGGAGGATCAGGTCCTCGTAGACCCAGCAGTCGGCCTGCGGGGCGTCGTCGTCGAACTCGAGCTCGTACGTGCCACCGCCGATGTGCTGCATCCCGGCGATGCCTTTGCGCTCGATGCGAGGCGCCCGGTCCCGATACCTCTCGGGGAGCCAACGCGCCCACAGATCGGCAGGTTCCACGACGTGATCGTCGACGCTCACGATCATCGGGATGTTCGGGGTCTCGGTGGAGCTCACGCCCTGCTCCTCACGCCGCGCTCGTCGCTGAATCTGACGGGTCGTCACATTATCCGGCGCTCGTACCGGTGCGCCGGTACCGTTCCCCGCATGGCGCATGACTTGGTGATCCGCAACGGCACGCTCGTCGACGGCACAGGTGCCCCAGCCCGACGCGCCGACGTGGCGATGGACGGCGACCGCATCGTCGCCGTCGGCGAGGTGGACGGGACCGGCGCTCGGGAGCTCGACGCGGACGGGCGCATCGTGACTCCGGGCTTCGTCGACGTCCACACCCACCTCGACGCCCAGTTCGGGTGGGACCCGCTCGGAACGTCGTCGTGCTGGCACGGGGTCACGTCGGTCGCGATCGGCAACTGCGGCGTCACCTTCGCGCCCGTCCATGCCGACGACCACACGACCATCGCCGAGATGATGGAGTCGGTCGAGGACATCCCCGCCGCGAGCATCCTCGACGGCCTCCCCTGGGACTGGGAGACCTACGGCGACTACCTCTCCTGGCTCGACCGCACGCCGACCGGGCTCAACGTCGGCGGCATGGTCGGACACTGCGCGCTGCGCTACTACGCGATGGGCGATCGCAGCATCGACGAAGGCGTGGCGCCGACCGACGACGAGCTCTCGGTGATGACCTCCATGATCGACGAGGCGCTCACGGCGGGGGCGCTGGGCGTCTCGAGCTCACGCACCCTGCGCCACCGCGTGCCCGACGGCCGGTACGTCCCCGGCACGTGGGCCGAGGAGCGCGAGCTGCTCGCGTTCGCCGACGTGCTCGCTCGCCACGAACGGGGCATCTTCGAAGTCGCCCCCCGCTTCGACGGCGACGGTCCGGCCGAGCCGCGGGTGGAGTCCGAGCTGGCGTGGATGGAGGCCGTCAGCGTGCGGTCCGGGCGCCCGCTGACGTTCAACCTCACGAACTCAGCCGACCAGGGCGAGCACTGGCGCCACGCCATCGCGCTCGCCCGGGCTGCGAACGCCCGCGGCGCGCAGATCCGCCCGCAGACCACCCCCCGGTTCATCGGGGTCCTCACCGGGATCGCGCACCGCACCCCGTTCGACCACCGACCGGCCTGGCTCGCGCTCGCACCGCTACCGCTCGACGAGCGACTCGCGCGGCTACGCGACCCGGGGCAGCGCGCCGCGCTGATCGAGGACGCGAAGGACGAGCGCGCGGGCCTCGACCGGTTCTTCGTGCTCAACGGCGCCGACGGCCTCGCGCACTACGAGTGCGACCCGACCCGGTCGCTGGTCGCGATCGCCGACCAGCGGGGTGTCACGCCGGTGGAGGCGTTCGTCGACCTCGCGCTCGAGACCGACGGCGCGGTGCTGCTCTCGTGGCCGCTCATCAACGAGGACGTCGAGGCGATCGGCGCGCTCCTCCAGGAGCCGGAGATCATGATGGGACTCGCCGACGCGGGCGCCCACGTCGGCCAGACGATGGACGCCAGCGTGCCGACGACGCTGCTCACCTACTGGGTGCGCGACCGCGGGCTGCTCACGATGGAGGACGCGGTCCGGCGGCTCACCTCTGACACCGCGACGACGTTCGGCATCGCCGATCGCGGCGTCGTGCGGGAGGGCGCGTTCGCCGACCTCAATGTCATCGACTGGGACGCGCTCGCGCTCCCCGTCCCCGAGTACCGCCACGACTTCCCGAACGGCGCGGGCCGCTTCACCCAACGGGCACGGGGGTACGACGCGACGATCGTGAACGGCAAGGTGTTCATGGAGCACGGCGA
>JBKJJI010000335.1:0-7670 GCA_046598115.1 Acidimicrobiia bacterium
CTGCATCGTCACGCGCCCCCACCGGGTGGGGCGCCCCGGGACGTGAGCCCCGAGGCCGCCCGTCCCGAACGATCGGTCGTGCTCAGCTCAGCGACTCGAGACCCTGGGTGAAGCGCCCGGCGTGGCTCTTCTCGGCCCGCGCCAGCGTCTCCAGCCACTCCGCGACCTCGTCGAAGCCCTCGTCGCGTGCGGTCTTGGCGAACCCCGGGTACATCTCGGTGTACTCGTAGGTCTCGCCCTCGATCGCCGACTTGAGGTTGTCGGCCGACGGTCCGACCGGCACGCCCGTCACCGGGTCGCCGACTTCGGCGAGGAAGTCGAAGTGGCCGAACGCGTGACCGGTCTCGCCCTCGGCGACGGACCGGAACAGCGCCGCGACGTCGGGGTAGCCCTCGACGTCGGCCTTCTGCGCGAAATAGAGGTACCGGCGGTTCGCCTGGCTCTCTCCCGCGAACGCTTCCTTCAGGTTTCCTTCGGTCTTGCTTCCCTTGAGGTCGGGCATGGTGCTCCTTCTTCGCTAGGTGTCGAGATTGGTGGTGGGACAGGTCATGCGGCCGACGGCGTGCACGCTTCGCAGATCCCGCGGTAGTGGACCTCCACGTCGGAGACCGTGAAGCCGTGCCGTCGGCGTGCGGGCAGCGCGAGCGCGGTCACGTCGACGACGACGTCGCGAACCCGGCCGCAGCACGTGCAGATGAGGTGGTGGTGCGGCGCCTCGACGTTCGGGTCGACCCGGACGCTCCCGGTGCCGAGGTCGAGGAGCGCGACCTCGCCCATCGACTCGAGGTCGTGGACGGTCTGGTAAACGGTCTTGCGCGAGATGGTGGGCATCTCCGAGGACGCGGCCTCGAAGAGCTCGTCGACCGTGGGGTGCCGGTCGTTGCCGTGGAGCAGGCGGAAGATTGCCTGGCGCTGGGGTGTGACGCGCAAGCCGCGATCCCGGAACCGTGCGGCGAGCTCGTCGACGGGGGTCACGCAGGCGACTTTATCGACAACGGTTGTCAATTAACAAGTTGTGACCCGGGAAGCCGACGCTCGCGGGCCGCGGCCCTCAGGCCCGCAGCGCTCCCTCGCCGAGCTGCGCGCGCATCTGCTCCTCGAACTCGCGCACCGCCCGACCCGCGTGGCGCTCCCGGAGCTCCTCGAGGACCGGGTAGCCGTCATCGCGCTCGGCGTCCCACTCGTCGGCGAACGCCCCACTCGTGATCCCCTCGACGAGGGCGCGCATCGTGGTCGCGACGTCGACCGTCGCGTAGGCGTCGCGGCGGCTGAGCTGGCCGTACTGGCTCGTCGGCGAGTGGTACTCGAACTGCTTCGCGTAGCCACCGGTGCGGACGAGGCGCATCGTGCGTTCCACCTCGCCCGAGAGGACCAGCTCGGTCACGATCGCCTCGATCGGGATGCCCTGCTCGAGCATCACCTGCACGAAGGTCCCGTTCACGAGCGTCAGTGCGGGCGCGAGGGCCTGCTCGACGCCCAGGTCGAGCACCGCCTCCTGCATCGCGCTCAGCTCGATGGCCCCCTGACGCAACCCGCCGATGGCCTTCGCGACTCCGAGGGTGCGTTGCTGCGCCTGCCCGGTCACGTCGGCGTGCACCCCGACTACGGTGATGAAGCCGATCCCCTCCTCGTAGCAGAGGCGCACCTCGGGCCCGAGCATGCGCGGCGCGATGATCCCGACGTCGCCGTCGGGGGCGAACCGATCGAACGCGAGGGTGTAGCCGCTCGCCACGATCGTGAGACCGGTGGCCGGACGCGTGATGGGCAACGACGGAATGACGTCGTCGGGCACGAGGACGCACACGACGTCGAGTGCGCTCGCGTCCTCGAGGGTCGCCGGTAGGAAGCCGTCGCTCGATGCCTGGTCGCGCGACTCGTCGGCACGCACGCACACGTGCACGTCGAACCCGGAGTCGCGCAGGTTCTGGGCCCACGATCGACCCTGGTTGCCGTATCCGACCACGCCGATCGTCAGGCCATCGAGCGCCGCGAGATCGGCGTCGTCGTCGTGGAAGATGGTCGCCATGCGCGTCACTCTACGGTCGCGCCGCAGGAGTCGGTCAAAACCCGTCAGCGCGGAGCGGACCTCAGGGCAACCGGGCCGCGATCCATGCGCTCGTCTCGTCGAGGAACGCCGACGCGAACGTCGCACCGCCCCGACCCGGGAACGCATCCGACTGCCACGGGATCGAGTGCCCTGCGGGGCTGGGGTAGTACGCGACCGTCGGCGCAGGCTTGGAGGCACCTGCGAGCGCGTCCACGAGGGCCGCGGCCTGGCCGACTGGGGTGATGGGGTCGTCGACTCCGTGCACGATCATCACCGGTGCATCGATGTTCGCCGCGTGGTCGACCGGGAAGCGGTTTCCCGCACGGGGCGCTCCGACCCCTTGTGGCGATGCGGCCAACAGGCCGCCCGACGAGACGATCGGGTCGAGATGACCTCCCCCGGCGGCCCAGAGCAGCGAGGCGGCAGCGCCGTACGAGCGACCGACGAACGCCAGCCGGGCACGGTCGACGCCACCGACCTGGGCGACCGCCGCGACGAGCGCATCGAGATCACCGTCGGCCGCCGGTTCCGAGCCCTTGAACACCGGGCCGCCCGCGCACGACACGGAGTCCTCGACGAGCTGCTGGGTCGGATCGTCGAACCAGCACCCGACGATGCCGATGAAACCCCTCGAGGCGTAGCCCTCCGCGAGGGCCTCGTACTTGCGCCGGAGACCGTCCCCACCGTGGAGCACGAGCACGGTCGCCGGGTTCACGACCGACGGATCGGGTCGGTAGACGCCGAGCAGGACGTCATGGCCGTCGGGGGCGGGCGCTCGGTACCACTCGTCCGCGCCCGGTTCGGCCGCGCCTTGCGGAGCCGGGACCGCCGCAAAGGACGTGACCGCCGACACCGGCACGAACGCAGACCCCCGGGTCGGCGGTGGTGCGGGCGCAGCCGGAGGGCGGCACGCCGCGACGAGCAGGGCACCCATGGCGAGGATCGCGACCCTCCGGGCGCGACGGGAGCGGGAGTGGCGGTGCACACCCTGGTTACGACACGAGGCTCGACACCCTGTAGGGCCAGGTTGCGCGGCTGGGTCGGCTGGCCGAAGATCCCCCCGATGGGGCTCCTGATCGGCGACGTCATCCGCCACGCGGCCCGGGCGACGCCCCATCGGATGGCGGCGTCGCTCGGCGACGAGGCGCTCACGTTCGCCGAGATCGACGAGCGCAGCAACCAGACCGCGCGCGCGCTCGCCACCGCCGGCATCGGCTACGGCGACCGGGTCGCCTGGTGGGGCGAGACCTCGCTCGATGCGATGGCGATCTTCGGGGCGCTCGCCAAGCTCGGCGCGGTGTTCATGCCGGTGAACGCCCGGCTCGGGCCCGACGAGGCGGCGGACGTCCTCACGTATGCGAAGCCGCGCCTCCTACTCGTGGACCGTGCGCACACGGCCGAGAGCACCGAGCCGAGCGTCGCGGACTCGGTGCCACGCGTCATCGACCACGACGCGCTCTTCGCGGCCGCGGCAGTGGAGCCCGGCGACGACATCGACGAGGCGCGCCTCGAGGAGCACGACCCGCATGTCATCTTCTTCACGAGCGGGAGCACCGGACGCCCCAAGGGCGTCGTGCTCTCCCACCGCACCAGCTTCCTCCGCTCGTTCCCGAACCTGCTCGCCGATCACGACGGCGGGACGGTGTGCATGTTCCCGTTGTTCCACATGGCGGGATGGTCGATGACCATGAACGCCTGGCAGATGCGATGCCCGGTGCACTTCGCGGCCGCGGACGCGGGGTCGATCCTCGAGACCGCGGATCGACGGCGCGCCACGCGCCTCTACTGCATCCCCGCGGTGTGGTGGCGGGTGCTCGAGCACGACCGCAGCCCCTACGACCTCCGGTGCGTCGCCGAGTGCGACACCGGCACGTCGGCCACGCCCCCCGAGCTGCTCACCGCGATCAAGGAGGCGTTCCCGAACACGATCACCCGCATCTACTACGGCTCGACAGAGGCGGGACCCGCCACCCACCTCGGTGAGGCCGACCTGATCCGCAAGCCCGGCGCGGTCGGCCTCCCCTCGCCGACGGTCACCGTGCGGCTCTCCGACGCCGGCGAGGTGTGCGTGCAGAGCGCGTTCCTCATGGACGGCTACTTCGAGAACCCCGATGCGAGCGCCGAGGCACTCCGCCCCCTCGACCCCGACGGGCCCGCCTGGTACCACACCGGCGATCTCGGCGTGTTCGACGACGAGGGGTACCTCTCGATCGTGGGCCGGGCGCGCGACGTGCTGCGCAGTGGCGGCGAGACCATCGCGCCAGGAGAGGTCGAGTCGGTCCTCGCCGACCACCCGGGGATCGCCGAGGTCGCGGTGGTGGGCATCCCTGACGCCGAGTGGGGCGAGATCGTGTGCGCGGTCGTCGTGCGCCGCCCGCGTTCCGAGCAGACGGTCGACGACCACGAGCTCGACGTCGCCGCCCTGCGCTCCCACTGCGACGGTCGACTCGCACCGTTCAAGCAGCCCCGGCGCGTCGAGGTCGTCGACGCGCTCCCCCGCACCGCCGCAACGGGTCAGATCCAACGCGCGCTCCTCGTCACGCGCCTCACCGGTCGCTGACGCCCGGACTCGAGCACGGGCCCCGGAGGGCGTTCCCTGACGCTTGCGTCAGCATCGGGGATGATGGATGCTGTGCCGGCTCGACCGAGTCCGACACCGCTGACCGTTCAGCACAAGGGGGAGTACGGAATGATCCGTCGCAGATTGAGTGCAGCGTCGCTCGTGATCGCGCTGGCTGCCAGCGCACTCGCGCTCGTCGCCGGTACCGCCGGGGCGCAGGTCCCGTCGCAAGGTGGCAGCTGCAAGAGCGATCCTGGTGTCTCCGACACGGAGATCAAGGTCGGCGCGATCATGGCGACGTCGGGCCCGTCGGCTTCGTCGTTCTCCTCTGCCCAGGACGGGATCAAGGCGCGCTTCGCCAAGGCGAACGCCGAAGGGGAGCTCGGCGACCGCCAGCTCGTCCTCGAGATCGGCGACGACGCGGCCGACCCGGCCAAGAACCTCACCGCCGCGCAGGAGCTCGTGGAGCAGAAGGACGTCTTCGGGATCATCTCGGTCTCGAACGCCTCCGACTCCAGCGCCGCCTACCTCAACGAGGAGGGCATCCCCGTCGGCGGTTGGCATGTCGGCAACTCGGCGTGGGGCAAGTACAAGAACATGTTCGGGTGGCGCAACGCGAACGTCGTGGACCCGGCGAAGACCTTCACGACGCGCAACGCCGACCTGGTAAAGACCTTCGGGGCCAAGAAGATCGCCCTCATCGGCACCAGCACTGCGTCGAGCGCCATCTTCATCAAGCAGCTCGAGACGGCCATGACTGCGGGGAAGGTGAAGGTCGTCTACAAGACCTCCGACATCACCGCCGCCGACCGCGACTTCACCGCGGTGGCCGAGAAGATCAAGGAAGCGGGCGCCGACTCGGTGTACACCGGGATGGACCTCCTCCAGAACGCGGCACTCAACGCGGCACTCACGCAGGCCGGTGTGACGCCGAAGATCGTCGTGTTCCCGGGCGGCTACGACAGCCGCGTGCTGACGATCCCCGGCATGGAAGGCGTGGTCTTCAGCATCGAGTTCATTCCCTTCGGCGACAACCCACCGGCGTTCGCCGAATACGCGAAGTGGATGCAGTCGGAGCTGCCGGATGCCGCGTACGAGGGGCAGGTGCCCTACATCGGCTGGCTCTCGGCCGAGGTGTTCATCGAAGGCATCAAGGCGGCAGGGGTCGACTGCCCGACGCGGGCAGCGTTCATCAAGAACCTCCGCAAGGAGAAGAACTACACGGGTGGCGGTGCGTTCCACCCGGTCGACTTCGCCAAGGTGTTCAACAAGCCGATCCTCTGCGTGTACTACGTGCAGGTCGAGAACGCGGCGTTCAAGACGCTCTTCGACGGTGAGCCGTTCTGCCCGAAGGGTCTGCTCGTCGACGGCAAGTTCAAGAAGCTGACTGCGAAGCAGATCAAGAACGGCTGATCACATCCGTCGGCACCGGACCGGGCCCGCGCAGGGTCCGGTCCGGCGGTCGGCGCTGACCTTCGTCGTCGACTGCTTCGAGGAGCGCGGTGGAAGCCTTCATCCTGGCCGGCCTGGTGCTGGGCAGCATCTACGCGATCTCCGCGCTCGGACTCGTCCTCACGTACACGTCGTCGCGCGTGCTCAACTTCGCCCACGGCGCGATCGCCTACGCCGCGGCCGTCTTCCACTACTGGCTCACCCACGAACAGGGGTGGTCGCTCGGCGCATCCGCGATCGTCACGATCCTCGTGATGTGCCCCCTCCTCGGGCTGTTCCTCTACACCATCCTGTTCCGGCGGCTCACCCACGCCGCGCCCGTGGTCCGCTTCGTGTCCACCGTCGGGTTGTGGGTGGCGCTCCCGGCTGCCGTCAAGATCCTGTTCCCGTTCGCGAAGGGTGAGGTGTTCGACGCCGAAGGCCTCGTGAGCTCCCCACCCGACATCTTCTCGGTGCTCGGCGTGAGCATGAACTCGAACCAGGCCGTCGTCCTCGTGGCGACCGTCGTGGTCGCCGTCGGCGCAAGCCTGGTCCTGCGGTTCACCCCGATCGGGCTCGCCACCCGGGCGTCGGTCGACTCGCCGCGCACCGCCCAGATCTCCGGGATCCACACCGCGCGCGTCACGGCCGGATCGTGGATGATCGGAACCTCACTCGCCGGGTTCGCCGGCGTCCTCCTGATGCCGATCCTCGGTCTGGCGGAGATCCAGTTCACGTTCTTGCTCGTCGCGTCGTTCGCGGCCGCGGTCGTGGGCCGTCTGACGAGCCTCCCCCTCACGTTCCTGGGCGCGATGTTCATCGGGCTGCTCCAAGGGATCTCGATCGACCTGCTCCCCGACGAAGGGGTGTTGTCCCGCGGCGTACGGCCGAGCCTCCCCTTCATCGTGATGCTCGTCGCCCTTCTCGCGTACCAGGGTCTGCGTCGCGAGGCCTTCGAGGTGGACACGCGTGCCGCGACCGCCGACGACGATGCCCCGCCGCTGCCCACGCCGCGCGGCTGGCGCGCCGCCGTCGGACCGCTCCTCGTCGTGGTCGTACTCTTCTCCGCCCCGCTCTATCTCAACGACTTCTGGATCGGCGTCGTGAGTCAGGGGGTCGCGCTCGCGGTCCTGTTCCTCACCTTCACACTCGTGACCGGTGAAGGAGGGATGCTGTCGCTCGGGCAGGCCACCCTCGCGGCGGTCGGCGCGTTCGGTGCAGCGATGCTCGCGACCGAAGCGGGGTGGCCCGTCGGCCTGGCGGTGTTGGCAGGCGCGGTCATCGCCGTCCCTATCGGATTGGCGCTCGCAGCGCTGAGCATCCGGCTGGGCGACGTCTACCTCGCTCTCGCGACGCTCGCGTTCTCGCTGCTGATGGAGCAGCTCGTGTTCGCCAACCAGGATTTCGAGAACTTCGGCGCGGGTGTGCTCCTCGCCCGACCCGACTTCCTCGGGATCGACTTCACCGACCGCACGAACTTCTATCTGCTGCTGGCGGTCGTCTTCTGCATCGTCGCGTTCCTCATAGCGACCCTCCGTCGGGCGACATCCGGTCTCGTGTTCGCGTCGATGCGGTCGAGCGAGACCGCTTCGTCGACGCTCGGGATCGGCGTCGTGCGGACGAAGATCAGCA
>JBKJJI010000247.1:0-2549 GCA_046598115.1 Acidimicrobiia bacterium
TCGAGCGCCTCGAGGGTGCCGACGAGCAGCGACTCCACGGCGACGTCGCGCACCCACTTCCGGTCGGCCGGGACGACGTACCACGGCGCCTCCCCGGTCGACGTCTCGGTGATGACCTCCTCGTAGAGCTCCTGGTGGTCGTCCCACTGCTCGCGCACGTCGAGGTCGGCCATCTTGAACTTCCAGTTCTTCGCCGGGTCGTCGACGCGCTCCTGGAGCCGCTCCTGCTGCTCCTCCTTGGAGATGTGGAGGAACACCTTCACCACGGTGGTGCCCTCCTCGGTGAGCATGCGTTCGAACTCCCGGAGGTGGCGGTAGCGCTGACGGCTCCGGTCGCCGTCGACCACACCGATCATGCGTGCCGCGAGCACGTCTTCGTAATGCGACCGGTTGAAGACGCCGAGCTTGCCGCGCGGCGGACACACGGCATGGACCCGCCAGAGGTAGTCCTGGGCGCGCTCGGTCTCCGTCGGCGCCCTGAAGCTCGAGACCTCGCAGCCCTGCGGGTTGAGACCGGACAGGACACGGCGGATCGTGCTGTCCTTCCCGGCCGTGTCCATCCCCTGGAGCACGAGGAGGAGCGACCGTTCCCCCTCGGCCCAGAGGCGCTCGTGCAGCTCGCACAGCTCCTCGCCGAGGCGGTCACGGATCGTCGCAGCCTCGGCTTTGTCCTCGAGCCCGAGCTTGTCGCGCGGATCGCGCCCGACGAGGCCCGCGGCCACGCCCGGCTTCACGCGCAGCTCGTCGACGATCTTCTCCATGGTCCGAACACTCCCCTGCAACGGCTTCGGCGGGCGACGCTAGCGTGCGGCCCATGCCGCCCACCGTGAACCTCCTCGACGGCGCGTTCTACGCCGGCGACCCGCTGCCCACCTACCGGGCCCTGCGCGACGAGGCGCCCGCGTACTGGGATCCCGTCAACCGCATCTGGGGCATCAGTCGCTATCACGACGTGGTGGCCGTCGAGAAGCGTCCCGACCGGTACACGTCGTCGAACGGGTCGCGGCCCCGGATCGTCGGCGACGTCTCGATGATCAACAACGACGATCCTCTCCACCAGAACAAGCGGCGCCTCGTCGCCCGCCGGTTCACACCCCGGTCGGTGAAGCAGCACGAGGACCACGTCCGCGCCGTGGTCACGGACCTCATCGACGAGGTCGCCGAGGCGGGCCGCTGCGAGGTCATCCGCGACCTCGCGGCACCACTCCCTGCCCGGGTGATCGGCGAGCTGCTCGGCCTCGGCGCCGACCTGGCCGCGAAGTGTCGGGAGTGGTCGGAGATCACGATGCTCGAGGGCGGTCAGTACCACCCCGACGGCAGCGAACGCTCCGTCAGCGATTCCACCGTCAACGCGGTGCTCGAGTTCGCGGGAGCCACCCTCGAGGTCCTCGCCGCGCGCCGCGCGGATCCGACCGACGACCTCATCTCCGTCTGGGCCCACTCGGAGGTCGAGTTCCCCGACGGGACGACCCGGCCGATGAACGACGACGAGATCGTCCACGAGGCCCTGCTGCTCCTCGACGGCGGCGCGGAGACGACCCGCACGGTGATCGGCACCGCGTGTCTCGAGCTCATGCGCCGACCGGACCAGCGCGAGGTCCTCGCCTCCGACCCGTCGATCCTCGCCGCCACCGGCGTGGAGGAGCTGATCCGCTGGGTGACCCCGATCCTGAACATGCGCAGGACGGCGACCGAGGACCACGAGCTCCACGGCGAGGCGATCAGCGCCGGCGACGAGATCCTGCTCATGTACTCGTCGGCGAACCGCGACGAACGGGTCTTCGACGAGCCCGACGAGCTCGACGTGACGCGCCCGCACAACCACCACGTCGCGTTCGGCTTCGGGACGCACTTCTGTCTCGGCGCCTCGCTCGCGCGGCTCGAGATCCGAGTGATGTTCGAGGAGCTGCTGCGCCGGCTCCCCGACATGGCACTCGCGTCGGGCGCGACCCCCGCGAAGCAGCCGTCGGCGTTCGCCTGTGCCTACGACGCGATCCCGGTGGAGTTCACGCCTTGCTGAACGCTGCGGAGCCCCGTTCGTAGACCCAAACGGCGGCGGCGAGCAGTGCCAGGCCCACGAGCATCACGATGATCGCTGCGAGTCCGCCCCCGATGCCCCACGACGACCGCGCGGAGTCGGCCAGGCAGGTCCCGCCGTGCGTGCCCGTGAAGGGTCCGAACGCCCGGAGCGCGATGGTCTCGCAGTCGGAGGAGACGGTCCCGACGAGGATGGACAAGCCGGACCAGGCCCACAGGAGCCCGGTGACGCCCAGCCATGCCACGCCCAGCGCGGTGATGCCCTTCGACGGCCAGTTCTCGGGTACCTGCACGTATCCCCCTCAGTGGGTCCCGACGGGCGCGACCGGCGTGAACGTCGCCGGCATGCGCTTGATCCCGTTGATGAAGTTCGACTGGAGGTAGGCGGGCTCGCCCGAGATCTCGAGGTCCGGGAGGCGGGTGAGCAGCTCCTCGAACATCACCTTGATCTCCCGCCGCGCCAGGTGGGCGCCGAGACAGAAATGTGGCCCGCCGCCGCCGAAGCCGACGTG
>JBKJJI010000318.1:0-5330 GCA_046598115.1 Acidimicrobiia bacterium
GGCCTTGAACTCGTCATCGTTCTCGCCCTTCTCGGGCCGGTACTGCCACTGGTTGCGGAACAGCGCCGTCTCGTTGATGAAGGCAGCGATGTCGTCGATCGGGATGCCCTTCACCACCTCGGTGCCGAGGAAGGGGGGCTTGAACACCTCGTTGTCGGTGGCCACGTCGGGGGAGCGGGCGGGCAGGTCGACGGGCTCGGCGTCCTCGCCGCCGGGCTTGGCGAAGCGGCCCTTGAGCTGGATGGTCGACTCGATCGGGACGCGGCCCCAGTCGGGGTCGTCGGCCTGGTCGCCCCGCTTGGTGGCGCCGATGCGGTCCATCACGTGGAGGCCCTCGAAGGCGTCCTTGCCGTAGAAGAGGCGGCCCTCGTAGACCTCCCGCAGATCCCGCTCGACGTAGACGCGGGTGAGGGCGGCGCCGCCCAGCAGCACAGGGATCTCGGCCAGACCCCGGGAGTTCAGCTCCTCGAGGTTCTCCCGCATGATGAGGGTGCTCTTCACGAGCAGCCCGCTCATCCCGATGGCGTCCGCCTTGACCTCGACGGCCTTCTCGACCATCTCGCCCACGTTCACCTTGATGCCGAGGTTGTGCACCTCGTAGCCGTTGTTGGTGAGGATGATGTCGACGAGGTTCTTGCCGATGTCGTGGACGTCGCCCTTCACGGTGCCGATGACGATGCGGCCCTTGCCGCCCGAATCGGACTTCTCCATGTGGGGCTCGAGATAGGCGACGGCGGCCTTCATCGTCTCCGCGCTCTGGAGGACGAACGGGAGCTGCATCTCGCCCGACGCGAACAGTTCGCCGACGACCTTCATGCCGCCGAGCAGCACGTCGTTGACGATCGCGAGCGCGGGGATCTCGGCGAGCTGCTCCTCGAGGTCGTCCTCGAGACCGTCGCGTTCACCGTCGATGATCCGGTGCTTCAGACGCTCACTGACCGGCCACCCCGAGCGGTCCTCGCGCTCGACGGCGCTGGCATCGACGTCCTCGAACGCCGCCATGAGCGCGTGCAGCGGGTCGTAGTCGGGTTCCCCGCTGCCGCTCGGAGCCTGGCGGCGGCGGTCGTAGACGAGATCGAGTGTCATCTCACGCACGCGGTCGTCGATCTTGTGCATCGGCACGATGCGCGCCGCGTGCACGATCGCCGAGTCGAGGCCGGCCTCCACGCACTCGTGGAGGAAGACGCTGTTGATGACGTGGCGGAGCGCGGGCTTGAGGCCGAAGCTGACGTTCGACACCCCGAGGATGGTGGAGACCCCGGGGAGCTCGGCCTTCACGCGCCGGATCGCCTCGATCGTCTCGATGCCGTCGCGGCGGAGGTCTTCCTGGCCCGAACCGAGCGGGAACGTGAGCGTGTCGAAGATGAGGTCGGTCGGCTCGATGCCGTACTCGTCGACCGCGATGTCGTGGATGCGCTTGCAGATCCGGAACTTCCAGTCGGCCGTGCGCGCCTGGCCTTCCTCGTCGATCGCGAGGCAGACGACCGCGGCGCCGTACTCCCGTGCGAGGCTGAACACGCGGTCGAGCCGTGAGCCCGGGCCTTCGCCGTCCTCGAGGTTGGCCGAGTTGAGCAGGGCCTTGCCGCCGGAGTGTTGGAGGCCGGCTTCCATCACCTCCGGCTCCGTCGAGTCGAACACGAGGGGCAGTGGAGCCTGCGTCGCGAGCCGCGCCGCGAGGACGTTCATGTCGTCGACGCCGTCGCGACCGACGTAGTCGACGCACACGTCGAGGACGTGGGCGCCCTCTTTCACCTGCTCGCGACCCATCTGGACGCACATGTCGAGGTCGCCCTCGAGCATGGCGTCCCGGAACTTCTTCGACCCGTTGGCGTTCGTGCGCTCGCCGACGAGCAGGATCGAGGTGTCCTGCTGGAACGGCACGTGGGTGTACACCGACGCGCACCCGGGCTCGAACGCAGGCGTGCGCGTGAGCGGGACGCGCCCGGCGCCGATGCGTTCGACGACGGCCTGGAGGTGCGCCGGCGTCGTGCCGCAACACCCCCCGACGATGTTGACCCCGAACTCGGCGACGTTGCGCTCGTGGGCCTCGGCGAGCTGTTCGGGCGTGAGGTCGTAGTGCGTGCGACCCTCGACGACCGACGGCAGACCGGCGTTCGGCAGGCACGACACGAAGGTGCGTGCGTGCTGTGCGAGGTAGCGGAGGTGCTCGGTCATCTCCGACGGGCCGGTTGCGCAATTGAGCCCGATGACGTCGGGGCGCATCGCCTCCAGGCTGGTGAGCGCGGCGCCGATCTCGGACCCGATGAGCATCCGACCGGTGGTCTCGATCGTCACCTGGATCATCAGGGGGACCGTGATGCCCGTGCTCGCCATCGCCCGGCGGGCCGCGACGAGCGCGGCCTTCCCCTGGAGGAGGTCCTGGACGGTCTCGACGAGGATGACGTCGACGCCACCCTCCAGGAGCCCCTCCATCTGGGGGAGGAAGGAGTCGCGCAGCTCGGCGAAGCCGATGTGGCCCAGCGAAGGGAGCTTCGTGCCGGGGCCGACCGATCCGATGACGAACCGGGGCCGATCGGGCGTCGAGTGGTCGGCGGCGACCTCCCGGGCGATCCCGGCCGCGGCGCGGTTCAGCTCATGGGTGACCTCGGGGATGCCGTACTCGGCGAGCACGATCGGGAACGCGCCGAACGTGGCCGTCTCGACCGCGTCGACCCCCACGGAGAGGAACTCGTCGTGCATCTCGCGGATGAGGTCGGGACGGGTGAGGACGAGGTGCTCGTTGCAGCCCTCGAGCGTCGGTCCGCCGAAGTCGTCGGGGGAGAGGTCGCGATCCTGGACCCAGGTGCCGAACGCGCCGTCGAAGACGAGGACGCGCTCGCGCAGGGCCTGCAGGAAGTCGGGCACCGTTCCAGGCTACCGGGCGCCCCCTCGGGCTCCCGAACGATTGCGCCGGACGGTCGCCGCCGCCGATCGAAGACGGGCTGGTCAGGCGCCGGTCGGCGGGCGGTTCACCGGGTGGTCGTCGCCGTAGTGCTCGCGCGCGATCACCGGTGCGTCGCGACCCGTCCCGCCTCCCGACATCGGGCGGGCACCCTTGTCCGCGTCGTCGGTAGGGCCGGGCTCGGTCATCGGTGAGGACGACGTCTCGTGGTACTCCTCCTCGACGTTGACGTCCCACACGTCGTGGCGCGACCCAGTGGCGATGTTCTCGGCCGTGAGCATCGCCGTCTTCATCGAGTGGTCCTGGTTGTTGTAGCGGTGCATGCCGTTGCGCCCGACCGGATGCACGTTGGGGGCGCAGTCTTCGAGCCACTCGACGATCCGCGCCACGTTCTCCTTGTAGTGCTGGTCGTAGAACGGGTACGCCTTGGGCATGCGCACGACGAACCCGGCCTCGACCTTGTCGGCCTCGACGAGACCGAGGATCTCCAGCTCGCGCTTGCCCTGCTCGATCAGGTCGGCGTCGGGCCGGTTCCAGGTCTCGTCACCCTCGAACACGAAGAACTCGAGTCCGAGGCAGGTCCGGCCCTCCTTCACCAGGTAGGGCGACCACGAACCGAAGTTCTGGATGCGTCCGACCTGGACCTCCCGCGCGTGGACGTAGATCCAGTTGTCCGGGAAGCTGTACTCCTCCGGCACGACGAGCGCGACCGTCACGAAGTCGCGGTAGCGCAGGTCGCCGGCTGCCTCCAACGCGGTCGGCGCCGCGGGCGGGTCCATCGCCTGGAGCAGCTGCGAGATCGGCATCGACGAGATCACGTGCGCGCACGGATACTCGGTGCGCGTCCCGTCGGCGGACTCCGCGACGACCGCGACCGCCTTGCCGTCCTCGTGGCGGATGCCGACGACGCGCGTGTTCATCACCACCGCGCAACCCTTGGTCTCGACGAGGTCGCGGCAGCGCTCCCACATCATCCCGGGACCGAGCTTCGGGTACTGGAACTCCTCGATGAGCGAAGTGATGTCCTTCTGATTGCGCTTCGGGAGCAGCGCGTTCATCGCGGCGTTGAACAGCGAGAGGTTCTTGATGCGCTGCGCGGCGAAGTCGGCGGGGAGCTTGTCGACCGGGACGCCCCAGATCTTCTCGTTGTAGGTTTTGAAGAAGTGCTCGTAGAGCCGCTTGCCGAAGCGCGAGATGATCCAGCCCTCGAGCGTGTCCATGTTCTTCGGCTTGCGGATGCGGGCCCACACGTACGAGAGCACGCAGCGGACGGCTTCGAAGATCCCGAGGTTCCGCAGCGCGTTCGATGCCTTCAGTGGGTAGTCGTAGTACTTGCCGTCGTAGAAGATCCGGCTCATGCGCGGCCGGAGCATGAAGTCCTCGTCGGGGAGGATCTCGTGCCAGAGCGCCTCCACCTCCGGGACCTTCGTGAAGAACCGGTGTCCGCCGATGTCGAAGCGCCACCCGTCGCGCTCCACCGTGCGGCTGATCCCTCCCACGATGTCGTCGGCCTCGAGGATCGTGGAGGTGATCCCGTAGCGCTCGACGAGCTCGTAGGCGGCGGTGAGCCCGGCCGGGCCGGCGCCGATGATGACCACGGGGCCCTCGGGGCGCGGCGCGACCGCGGCGTCGGGGCTCGAGGGCATCGCTCTAGCGTGCCACGCGCCCGGTGCCCGATGCGCTGTCGGGCGGCCGGGTGCTCGACAGGTGGCTGTCGGACTTGGCGTCGGGGGCCTCGGCGATGGGCGTCCGACCGATGCGCTCGGCGACGTCGGCGCGGGCGAGCAGCTCGCGGTCTCCTGCGGAGTCGCCGTAGGCCCAGATCCGGGCCGGGGAGCCCGCGAGCCATGCCTCGAGGCGTCGGACCTTCTCGGCCCGCCGGACGTTGGGGCCGGCCAGCCGTCCGGTGAGGCGCCCGTCGGCCACCTCGAGCGCGGTCGCGAGGACGGCGTCGATGTCGAGGTGCGCGGCGACCGGTTCGAGGTACCAGGCGAACGACGCCGACACGATCGCCACCTGGTGACCCTGGCGCTGGTGCCACGCGACCCGAGCGATCACGTCGGGGCGCAGGTGGTGGGTCACGATGTCGGCCGCGAGGCGCTCGGCGACGGCCCGGACATCGGTCTCGGCCCGTCCCGCGAGGAGCCTCACGAGGCGGGCCTTCACCAGGTCGCGCCGTCCTCGGACGAGTGCCGGCGCCGAGCGCAGGAGGGCGCCGAGGACGGCGGTGCGCCCGACAGCCGCGACGAGGAAGGGCAGCACGTTGTCGCGGGTCGAGAGGGTCTTGTCGAAGTCGAACACGGCGACGGTGCGCGCCGCGTTCGGTTGCGCAGGCTGGGAGGTCACGGGAATCGCACCGATCGTACCGTCCGCGGTGTTCGGTACCCTGGTTCACCCGCGCGCACCGATGGCCGCGGGCCGCGTCGAC
>JBKJJI010000383.1:0-10168 GCA_046598115.1 Acidimicrobiia bacterium
TCGCCGATGACCGTGATGCTCTACGTCGAAGACGTCGACGCGACTGTCGCCAAAGCCGTCGAGGCCGGTGCCACGATCACCCAGCCGCTCGAGGACAAGTTCTACGGCGACCGCTCGGCCACGATCGAGGACCCGTTCGGCCACAGCTGGAGCCTCGCGTCCCACATCGAGGACGTGTCGCTGGAGGACATGGAAGCGCGGATGCAGTCGATGCCGGGTAGCGCATCCGCGCCCACGGCCGCTCCGACCCGGACGGCGTCGAGATCTGACGGGTCGTTAGAATCCCGCCGCGGCACCAGCCGCCGCGACCTTCTGGAGCAGCCATCGTGGACTTCGACTTCTCGCCCGAGCAGCGCGCCTTCCATGCCGAGGTGGAGACGTTCCTCGACGCGAATGACGACCCCGACGTCTTCGACGTCACCCGCGAGAACATGGCCCAGATCGTCGACACGCCCAAGCGCCGCACGTTCATGGCCTCCCTGGGCGAGAAGGGGTGGCTCGGCATCACCTGGCCCAAGAAGTGGGGCGGCCAGGAGAGCGACGGCGTCTACGAGTACCTCCTGAACGAGGAGCTCGCGGGCCGAGGCGGGCCACAGATCGGCAAGGGCGTCGGCATCATCGGCAAGACGATCCTGGCGCACGGCACCGAGAAGATGAAGCAGGAGTTCCTCCCGAAGATCCTGCGCAACGACATCGAGTTCGCGGTCGGCTACAGCGAGCCGGATGCGGGATCCGACGCCGCGTCGATGCGCCTGAAGGCGACCCGGGACGGCGACGGGTGGCGCCTCAACGGCCAGAAGACGTGGACCACCTCCGCCCACTTCGCCGAGTGGTACTGGGTGGGTGCCCGCACCGACCCGGAGTCGAAGCACCACGGCATTACCCTCTTCCTCGTCCCCCTCGACCATCCTGGCATCACCATCAACGGCATCTGGACGATGGGCGACGAGCGCACGAACGACGTGTTCTTCGACGACGTGTTCGTGCACGACGACTACGTCGTCGGCGACTTGAACCACGGGTTCCAGTACATCTCCGAGGCACTCGACCTCGAGCGCTTCACCATGTTCACGTTCTCGCCGATCGAGCAGCGCCTCGATCTCCTCTGCGACTACGTCGGGGGCGCGACCTGCGACGGCAGCCCCCTCAAGGACGACCCGGTGATCCGCCAACGGATCGCCCAGCTCGTCACCGAGGGCGAGGTCGCGCGCGTGCTCGGCCTCAAGGTCGTAGCCGCCTCGATGAAAGGTGGCGCCCCGCCTACGACGGAGGCATCGGAGTACAAGCTCTTCGCCACCGAGCTCTCGAAGCGGCTCGCGAACGCGTCGATGGACATCGCGGCTCCGGGGTCACAGCTGCGGGTCCACACCGAAGAGGCGCCGATGGCAGGGCGGTCCGAGTCGACGTACCGGTACACCGTCATCGACACGATCGGTGGCGGGTCGTCGGAGATCCAGAAGAACATCATCGCCCGCCGGGCGCTCGGGCTCCCGAAGAACTTCTGAGGTGGCTCCGCTCCTCGACGGTGTCACCGTCCTCGACCTCGCGAGCGTCGGCCCGGCCGCACGGGCATCGCGCTGGCTCGCCGACTACGGCGCGACCGTGGTCAAGGTCGGTCCCGTTCCCGCACGTGGCGATGCGCAGATCGTGCCGGTGTTCTTCGCCTACAGCGCGCACCGCGGCATGCAGCGAGCACTCTTCGACCTGAAGGCGCCCGAAGGGCGGGACGCGTTCCTCCGCCTCGCCGAGACGGCCGACGTCGTCATCGAGAGCTTCCGCCCCGGGGTCACCGATCGCCTCGGCATCGGGTACGGCGATGTGTCGTCGCGGAACCCCGGGATCGTCTACTGCTCGACCACCGGGTTCGGACAGCACGGACCACACGCGCAGTGGGCCGGGCACGATCTCGACTACCTCGCCGTGGGCGGGTTCCTCGACTGCAGCGGTCGCGGCGCCGACGGGAAGCCGCCGATCCCGGGCGCGACCGTCGCCGACAGCGCCGGTGGCGGGATGCACGCAGTGATGGCGATCCTCGCCGCCCTCGTCGGGCGCTCCACCACCGGGGAGGGCGCGTACCTCGACGTCTCGGTGGCCGACGGCGTCCTGGCACTCATGGCGCTCCAGATCGACGAGTACCTGGCGACCGGCGTGGTCCCCGGCCCCGGCCACGGGATCCTCACCGGTCGCTACGCCTGCTACGACACCTACCAGGCCGGTGACGGGAAGTGGCTCGCACTCGGGATCATCGAGGGCCGCTTCTGGACCAACCTCTGCGACGCCCTCGACCTCCCACAGTGGCGCGACCACCAACACGACGACGCCGCGCAGGACGCGATCCGGGCCGACCTGCGCAACGCGTTCGCCACGAAGCCTCGCGACGAGTGGGTGACGCTGCTCGCCCCCGCCGACACCTGCATGGCGCCGGTCGCAACCGTTCCCGAGCTCGTCGACGACGAGCAGTTCGCCGCTCGCGGCGCGTTCGTCACCGCCGAGCACCCCGAGCACGGCACGTTCCGACAGGTCGGTCCGGTGTTGGCGGGTCAGACGCCGCCGGAGGGCACCTACGTCGTGCGCGCCGCAGACGTGACCGACACCGGCGAGCTGCTGCGTGCAGCCGGGCTCTCGCACGACCAGTGCATGAAGCTGCACGAGGCAGGAGTGGTGGCATGAGCGAGCAGGCCCTCGACGCGCTCCCCCAGGACGTCGTCGACCGGATCGACCGGGTCGAGTACGAGGAGACCGGCACCTTCCCGGTGGAGCGGGGCTACATCTGGACGACGTGCGCCGCCGTCGAGAACGGCAACCCGCTCTTCTGGGACGACGCCGTCGCCGAGGAGCTGACCGGCGGCACGATCGCGCCACCGACGATGATCTCGGTCTGGTTCCGCCCGCACCACTGGACGCCCGGGCAGGCGAAGCAGGCGTTGCCGCTCCAGGTGCACTTCGACATGAAGGAGCGCTTCGACCTCCCCGAGGCGGTGATGACCGAGAACTCGATCGTGTTCCACGAACCGGTTCGGATCGGCGATGTGCTCACCACCTGCCAACGCCTCCGCTCCGTGAGCGAACCGAAGACCACGAAGCTCGGCACCGGCCGGTTCTGGGTGATCGACGTCGAGTACCGCAACCAGGGCGGCGACCTCGTGGGCGTCGAGTCGTATACGGGCTTCGGATACCGGAAGGCCGGCCGATGACCCCTCCGGCACCCGTGCTCCTCGGCGACGTGCACGAGGGCGACGCGCTGCCCTCGCTCAGCGAGGAGATCACGACGACGACCGTCGTGCTCGGCGCGCTCTCGAGTCGCGACTGGCGACCGATGCACCACGACTACCAGTTCGCGACCGAACGCAACGGCATGCAGAACGTCTTCTTGTCCACCCCGAACCAGGCCGCGTGGTTCGAGCGCTACCTCACGGACTGGTCGGGCCCCCGCGGTCGCCTCGGGCACATGAAGTTCCGCATGAAGGACTCGGTCTTCGCCGGCGACACCATGACCATGGAGGGCGTCGTCCGCGCGACCGACACCGACGACACCGGATGCGGGTGGGCCGAGGTCGAGGTCACGATGCGGGTCGGCGACCGCGTCTCCACGACGTGCACGGTTCGCATCGCGCTCCCCGTCACCCCCGACGACAACCCCTGGGACCGGCGCGCCGAGCGCTGGAAGCCCTGAACATCGAGCCGGAGGCACCTGATGGATCTCGACTTCAGTCCCGAGCAGGATCTCCTGCGCGAGACGGTCCGCGGTCTCGTCCAACGACACGCCGATTTCGACGTCGTACGCGGGCTCGAGGACGACGCCGTCGGGTACCCCGACAAGCTCTGGGCCCAGCTCGGTGAGCTCGGGCTCGTTGGCCTGACGATCCCTGAGGCCCACGGCGGGACCGGGATGTCGATGCTCGACGCGATGATCGTCTACGAGGAGCTGGGCCGGGGGATCGTCCCGACTCCGCACTTCGTGAGCTCGGTCATGGCCGGCGGCGTCCTGACCCTCGCCGGCTCGGACGCCCAGCGCGCCGAGTGGCTCCCCCGCATCGCGAGCGGCGACGCGATCGTCACGATCGCGTGGCTGGAACCCGACCACGGCTTCGGCCCCGACGGCGTCTCGCTCTCGGCCACACCCGATGGCGACGGGTGGCGCCTCACCGGCGTGAAGCGCCACGTCCCTTTCGCCGCGGCGGCCGACCGCCTCCTCGTACTCGCTCGCGCCGGAGAGGGCGTCGTGCTCGCACTCGTCGACCCGAAGACCGACGGTGTGACCCTCACGCAGCAGCACACGATCGCCTCCGATACGCAGTACCGGATCGACTTCGAGAACGTCGCCGTCGCGGGCAGCGACATGATCGGAACCACGGGTGACGGGTGGACCACGTGGGACACCGTGATGCACGACGGCATCATCCTGCTCGCCGCACAGGCGAGCGGCGGTGCCCGCTACGCGCTCGACATCACCGTGCAGTACGCCAAGGACCGCCAGCAGTTCGACAAGCCGCTCGGCGCGTTCCAGGCGATCGCCCACTACCTCGCCGACGCGTCGACGGCGCTCGACGGTGCCGAGGCACTGGTGTGGGAAGCCGCGTGGGCCAGGAGCGAGCATCGCTCGGTGGCCCGCCTCGCGCCGATGGCCAAGCTGTTCGCCGGTCAGACGTTCCGTGACGTCACCGCGATGGCGCAGCAGGTCTTCGGCGGGGTCGGGTTCACGGTGGAGTACGACATCCAGCTCTACTTCCGCCGCGCGAAGCAGCTGCAGATCTCGTGGTGGGACGACCGCTACCTCCAGGAGCTCGTCGCCGCCGACGTCCTGGACGGGTCGGCCTAGACAGCCCCGCCATACGATGTCGCCCATGAAGCTGGGCGACATCGGGAATCCCGACGCGACGCGCTACGGCAAGCCCCTCGAAGGCGTGCGCATCCTCGCGGCCGAGCAGATGCAAGCACTGCCGTTCGCGACCCAGCTCCTCGGGAGGCTCGGCGCCGAGGTCGTCAAGGTCGAGCACCCGACCGACGGAGAGTCGGGCCGGGGCGCACTCCCGGCGATGACCGACCCGAACGGGCACCGCGCCGGCGCGACCTTCCTCCGCAACAACCTCAGCAAGCGCAGCGTCGGCATCGACCTGAAGTCGACGCGGGGACGCGAGCTGTTCCTCGAGCTGGTGCCACACTTCGACGTCGTCTGTGAGAACTTCCGGGCCGGAACCATGAAGCGCCTCGGGCTCGCCTACGAGGACGTCGCCGCGGCACATCCGGGCGTGATCTACGCGTCGGTGTCGGGGTTCGGGAACACCATCGAGTCGCCGTACGACTCGTGGGCGGCGTACGCGTCGATCGCGGAAGCGATGTCGGGGATCTACGACTACATGCAACGCGGCGACGAGCCCCCGGTCATCGGCCCGGCCGGGGCGCTGGGCGACATCTCGAGCGCGCTGTTCGCAACGATCGGCATCCTCACCGCCCTCCGCCATCGCGACCGAACCGGCGAGGGCCAGTACGTCGACATCTCGATGCTCGACGCGATGGTCGCCATGAGCGACATCGTGCCGAACTACTGGTCGATGGGCATGCGCCCGAACGGACTCGGGCCGCTCGTCATCGTCGACGGGTTCCGCTGCCACGACGGTTGGTTCGTCGTGCAAGTCGGTCGCGAGCACCAGTTCGAACGGCTCGCGAAGCTCGTCGGTCGGCCCGAGTGGCTCGACGACGAGCGGCTCGCCACCCGTGAAGGGTGGCGCATCCACCTCGAGGACGTGATCCGCCCGGCCATCGAGGAGTGGGCCGCCGACAAGACCAAGCTCGAAGCGGCGCACGCGATGAACGCGGAAGGATTGGCCTCCGGCCCGATCAACAGTGCCCCGGACGTGATCGCCGACCCGCACGTCGCCGCGCGCGACATGCTCGTCGAGCTCCCCCGGACCGACGGCATCGCGGAACCCATCCTCATCCCCGGCAATCCAGTGAAGCTCTCGAAGGTCGCGCAGGGCCCCGAGACGCGCTGGCCCTGGATCGGCGAGCACACGACCGCGATCCTGCAAGCCGAGCTGGGCCTGTCCGACGACGAGCTCGCGACGCTGCGTGCGGACGGCGTGATCAGCCAGGAGACCAACTCGTGAGGAGACCAACTCGTGAGGAGACCATCGCGTGAGGAGAGCAGGATGAGTCCGGCCGTCGAAGCGACCTTCGTGCTCGACCCGATCCGCGTCCTTGCGCCATGACATCGCCGAGCATCGACCCGAAGGCGTTCGGCGGAACGATCGGCCGCGACTGGCGCGACTCCGAGCCGTGGTGGCCCGACCCGGTGCGACCGCCCGAGGGCGCGCCCAACGTCGTGCTCGTGGTGCTCGACGACGTCGGCTTCGCCCAGCTCGGGTGCTACGGCTCCGACATCGAGACACCCACGTTCGACCGGCTCGCCGCGGGTGGACTCCAGTACACCGGGTTCCACACCACCGCGCTCTGCTCGCCGACGCGCTCGTGCCTGCTCACGGGCCGCAACCACCACTCCGTCGGCATGGGCCGCATCACCGACCTTGCGCGCGGCTTCCCCGGCTACTCGGGCCGGATCCCGAAGTCGGCCGGCTTCCTCTCCGAGATGCTGCTGGAGCACGGCTACGCCACCTATGCCATCGGCAAGTGGCACCTCACCCCCGACGAGGAGTCGCACCTCGCCGGCTCGCGTGCGCGCTGGCCGCTCGGCCGCGGCTTCGAGCGCTTCTACGGGTTCTTCCACGGCGAGACGCACCAGTTCGCTCCCGACCTCGTGCACGACAACCACGCCATCGAGCCACCCGGCACCTACGAGGACGGCTACCACCTCACCGAGGACCTCGCCGACCATGCGATCGAGTGCCTGCGAGATCTGCGCGCCGTCGACCCCGACAAGCCCTTCTTCCTCTACTTCTGCACCGGTGCCTGCCATTCGCCGCACCACGCTCCAAAGGAGTGGATCGACAAGTACGCCGGGCGATTCGATCTTGGCTGGGACGCCTGGCGCGAGGAGATCTATGCGCGTCAGCTCGCAACCGGCGTGATCCCGGAAGGGACCGTGCTCCCGCCGCGCCCCGAATGGGTCCCCGCTTGGGACTCCCTGTCGGCCGACGAGCAGAAGCTCGCGGCTCGCTTCATGGAGTGCTTCGCCGCGTTCCTCTCGCACGCCGACCACCACATCGGGCGGGTCGTCGACGAGCTCGCGGAGCTGGGTGAGCTCGACAACACGCTGCTCGTGCTGGTCAGCGACAACGGCGCAAGCTCCGAAGGTGGCGCACACGGTTCGATCAACGACGTCCGGAGCTGGAACGCGTCGCCGGCGAGCGTGAGGGAGATGCTCGGGCGCATCGACGAGATCGGCGGCCCCACCCTGCACAACAACTACCCGTGGGGCTGGACGATGGCCGGCAACACACCGTTGCGCCGGTGGAAGCGCGAGACGCACGAGGGCGGGGTCGCCGACCCCTGCATCGTGCACTGGCCGCGGGGGATCGACGCGCCCGGCGAGAAGCGCCGACAGTTCATCCATGCGATCGATGTGACCCCCACCGTCCTCGACGCGATCGGGATCACCCCACCGGCGGTGATCGACGGGGTCGCGCAGCAACCGGTCGAGGGTGCGAGCTTCGCGAGCACCTTCTCGGATCCGGCGAGCACGACCCGCGATACGCAGCACTTCGAGATGCTCGGGTCGCGGGCGATCTACCACGACGGCTGGAAGGCGGTGACGTTCAAGCCGCTCGGTCCCATGTACCGCGCCGAGGACGACCCCGACGTACCGTTCGACGAGGACGTCTGGGAGCTGTACCACGTTGCGGAGGACTTCTCGGAGAGCCACGACCTCGCGGCGGAGCGCCCGGAGAAGCTCGCCGAGATGATCGAGCTGTGGTGGCGGGAGGCCGAGCGCTTCCAGGTGCTCCCGCTCGACAACCGCCCGGGCGAGGCGATCCTGCACCCCGCGCCGCGCCCGTTCCCGACCCGCACTCGCGTCGAGTACCGCCCCGGGACCGGACCGATCCCCGAGCCGGTCGCGATCGACGTGAAGCGCAGGTCGCACACGGTCACCGCCGAGATCGAGGTCCCCGACGACGGCGCCGACGGCGTCCTGCTCGCGATGGGCTCGATCCTCGGCGGGTTCAGCCTGTTCGTGCAGGACGGGCGGCTCCAGTACGTGCACAACTACATGGCGCGGTTCGAGGACCATCTCGACGCGGGTGCGCCGCTCGCGGCCGGCCCGCACACCGTTGTGTTCGCGTACCGCTGCGACGAGCCGTGGGGCGGTGGTCAGGGCTCGCTCCTCGTCGACGGCGACATCGTGGCAGAGGGGATGTTCCAGCGCTTCACCCCGATGCGCTGGTCGATCACCGGTGCGGGCTACACGTGCGGCTACGACGGCGGGTCCGCCGTCACCCCGCGCTACCAGGGCCCGTTCGAGTACGAGGGCACCCTCCACAAGGTGATCGTCGAGACCGAACCCGAGTCCGGCCCCGCCGACTACCAGGCCGCGGCCGAAGCCGCCCTCCGAGAGCAGTAACCGACCTCAGCGGCAGCTCGACGACCTCGGGCATGACGTCTCGACCCGCGAACTGAACCTGGAACCAGAGCGTCTCCGCCATCGTGAGGTGCTTGACGAGCCCGAGCAGGCTGGTGCGCTCGGGACCAGCGCAGTGCGGACGGTCGCCTCGTCGAGGCCCTGCGCCTTGCGCACGACCGCCTCGCGCTGGTAATCGAGGAACTCGAGCAGGGTGGCGCGCTCGTCGTCGTTCGGGAACGGGGGTCGGTGATCGGGCACGGCCGGCGACCGTACTCCGTGTCGATCAGAGTCAGCCGACGTTCGATCGAGCTTCTGCCGCATTCGGTGTCACACCTCCCTGGCACCATGGTCCCCATGGGCATGATCGAACATACGTTCGCTACTGAGGACTCCGACGACATGGCGCTCGAACCGTTGGTGGATCAGCTGCGAGTCGTGGCCCAGGCGGTCGAGCCTGCCCGCCACACGGGCTCCGATGCAGCCCACCTCACCCGGGTCGCCGCCGAGGGGGAGCGGCTCTGCGCGTACCTGAAGGTCGTGTTCGCCCGCCGCGCCGAGGAAACCCAGGCCTGGCGCGGCGGGCGTGCCGCGAGCCCCGAGCAGTGGCTCGCCGAGACGTCGGGCTGCTCCGAAGGCCACGCGCGCGACGCACTGACCACCGCGCGACGCGTCGAAGCGCTGCCGGCGACCAGAGACCACCTGCGCTCCGGCAGGCTCTCACTCGGCCAAGCATCGCAGGTCGCCGCCGGCGCCGCGGTCGACCCGAGTGCGGAACGGCACCTCTTGAAGACCGCCAAACGGTCTGGGATGCGGGGCCTACGCGCCGAGAAGGAACGCGTCATCGCGGCGGCCACCAACGAAGCCGATGCCCAGGTCCGGGCACACCGGGAGCGCCACGTCCGCTGCTGGACCGTCGGCGCCGCCACCCACGGTTCGTTCTCCGGCCCCACCACCGAGGTCGCCGACCTGCTCGCGACGCTCGAGCCCCTCGCCAACCAACGCTTCACGGAAGCACGCGCCGCCGGCGAACACGAGTCGCACGACGCCTACCGCTTCGACGCGCTGGTGACGCTCGCCCGGCGCGGCCCGGGGGCCGACGCACCGAAGCCGAAGCCCGTGGCCCGCGTGCGCGTCGACCTCCCCGCCCTCCTGCGCGGCCACACCCGACCTGGCGAGACCTGCGAGATCCCCGGCGGCGGCCTGACGCGTCGAGGTCGGCGGCCCCAGGGATCGAATCGACCCGTCACTAGCATCGGCGCGTGTCCGGCATCACCCTCCTCGTGCTCGCGGTGCTCGGTGCACTGCACCTCGGGACATCGCTCGCGGGCATCCGCCGGCCGATCCGGTACTCCTACCTCTTCTTCGTGCTCGGCCTGCTCGCCGCTGACCTCGCGTGGTGGAACCTCGTGTGGTCGGGCGCGCTCACCGCGCTGCTGGTCAGGGGCGGGGCGCTCGACTCGGTGAGCGGCGACATCGGGCTCGCCCTGATGATCCTCGTCTGGGCCGGGCTCGCCGTGCTCCAGGTCCAGCAGTCACACGCCCGCACGGTGCTGAGCCGTGCCCTCGGAGTCGGTCTCGACCGGACCAACCCCCTCGTCGCGCTCCGGCCTTGGCAGCCGCCTCGGCGCGGCGTCGTCGTCGAGCAGCACCGCT
>JBKJJI010000356.1:0-3848 GCA_046598115.1 Acidimicrobiia bacterium
TCGGGCTCGCCGATCCGTCCCATGGGGTGGCGCTTGCCGAGCCCCTCCTCGTCGGTCTCCCAGAGCGCGCGGGCCATGTGGGTCTTCACGAGTCCCGGGGCGATCGCGTTGACACGCACCGTCGGCCCGAGCTCGAGCGCGAGCTGCTTGGTCATGTGGAGGATCGCGGCCTTCGACGCGTTGTAGATCCCGATGAATGGGGCCGGGAAGATGCCGCCGGTCGACCCGATGTTGAGGATCACTCCCCCGTGCTCCTGCATCCACTCCCGCCACGCCGCCTGCGCGAGCAGCAAGGCGCCCTCGAGGTTGACCTCGAGCACTTTGCGCACCTTGGCGGGCTCGGTCTCGATCATTGGACCGAAGGCCGGGTTCGTCGCCGCGTTGTTCACCAGGATGTCGAGGCGACCGAGCTCGGTGACGCACCGCTGCACGGCGGTCTCGATCACCGTCGGGTCGCCGGCCGAGCCCGCCACCGTGATCGCCGGGATCCCGAGCGCGGTGAGGGCGGCCTCGGTCTCGGCCAGCTCGTCAGGCTTACGGGCGAGGACGCAGATCCCTGCGCCGGCTGCTCCGTAGGCCTCGGCGATGGCTCGTCCGATGCCCCTGGTCCCGCCGGTGACGAGCGCGACCTTGCCGTCGAGCCGGAAGGCGGTGGCGGGATCGATCACAGGTAGAGCCCGGTCTCGGCGGCGGCCTTCGTAGATGCCACCGCGTGGACGTCGCGCTCGCGCAGGATGAGGTACTCGTCGCCGCGGATCTCGACCTCGAAGCCGCTGTCGGGAGCGAAGAGCACCTGGTCGCCTTCCTCGACGTTGCGGACCGTCGGACCCACCGCGATCACCTCGGCCCACGCGAGCCGCCGGTCGACGTTCGCGGTTGCCGGGATCAGGATCCCCGCACGCGACCTACGCTCCCCGATCTCGTCGGACGGTCGCGCCAGGATGCGGTCGGCCGTCATGCGGATGCCGAGCTTGGCGTCGTCGGCGGGGGACGCTGCGGAATCGGGACGGGGCATGTCGCCGAGGTTACCGCCGGAGCGGGTGCAGGCCCTTTCCGGACTGTCGCAGACCCTCGGCTAGCGTTCCGCGGTACTCGGCCCTCCTGGAGCAGCGTGTCCGACCCCGCCATCTCGACCCGTTCCCTGCCCGCGGCGCGCCCGCACGTGGCCCGGCGTACGCTGCGCACGGCGCGCGCGTTCGTGCTGCTCACGAAGCCTCGGGTCATCGAGCTGCTGCTCGTGACCACCGTCCCGGCGATGATCCTCGCCGACGACGGGTTCCCCTCGTTCGGGCTGGTCGCAGCCGTGCTCGTGGGCGGTGCGCTCGCTGCCGGCGGCGCCAACACCGTGAACTGTTGGATCGAGCGCGACCGCGACCACCTCATGCGGCGTACACGGGACCGGCCGCTCCCCTCCGGCGACGTCGCCCCGCGGAGCGCGCTGGTGTTCGGCCTCGTCCTGGAAGTCCTGGCCTTCGCCGTCCTGTGGGCGGCCTCGAACCTGCTCGCGGCGTCGCTCGCCGTGGGCGCGATGCTTTTCTACGTCTTCGTGTACACGATCTGGCTCAAGCCCCGCACCCCCCAGAACATCGTCATCGGCGGTGCTGCCGGGGCCGTCCCTGCGCTCGTGGGATGGGCCTCCGTGACGGGCAGCCTCGCCGCGCCGGCGTGGGTGCTGTTCGCGATCGTGTTCCTGTGGACTCCGCCCCACTTCTGGGCACTCGCCATCCGCTACCACGACGACTACGCCAACGCTGGGTTCCCGATGCTGCCCGTGGTGCGCGGGATCGTCGCCGCCACCCGCCAGATCAGCATCTACTCCGTCGTGGTGGTCTCGAGCAGCTTCGCGCTCCCGCTGGTCACCCCCATGTCGCCGATCTACCCGATCACCGCGGCCGTGATGGGCGTGATGTTCCTCTTCGGCGCGGAGCAGCTCCGGCGCGACCCGGTGCCGGAGCGGGCGATCCGCCTGTTCGCGTTCTCCAACACGTACCTCGCCGTCCTCTTCGCCGCCGTTGCCGTCGACACCCTCGTCCGCGCAGCCTGAGCCCGGTCGGCGCCTGGCGCTGCCGGTCGCGTTCGGCCTGCTCGCACTCGTCGTCGCGACTGCTGCGTTCTTCGTCCTCCGCAGCGACAGCACATCATCGACCGGCTCGCCGCCCGCATGCGCGGCCAAGGTCGCCGACGGCCCCGCCCGCATCGACGAACCGGCGCCCACCTTCCGCCTGCCGGGGCTCGACGGCGGTTGCGTCGACCTCGGGGCGCTCCGCGGCCGCCCCGTGGTGATCAACTTCTGGGCCTCGTGGTGCAACCCCTGTCGCCGGGAGTTCCCACTGCTCCGGGACGCGCTCGCATCGCACGCCGACGCGGACCTGGCCGTGGTCGGTGTCGTCTACCGCGACATCGCAGGCGACGCGCGCGGTTTCGCCGACGGTTTCGACGCGAGATGGGACCTCGTCCTCGACGACGACAGCGACGCAGCGGGTGCCTACGGCGTGCGCGCGATCCCGCAGACGTTCTTCGTCCGGCCCGACGGCACGCTCGCGCGGCGGGTCTTCGGTCTCACGACGGCGCGCGAGCTCCAGCGCCACCTCGACGAGATCCTCTAGGCCCGCAGGCTCCCGTCGGCTACTCCTCCCAGCGGAAGAAGCGCACGGCCAGCATCGGGGCGACGATCGTCCACACGCCGAGCACCCCGACAGCACCCCACGGGAACGCGGCACCTTCGAGCACGTCGCGCAGGCTGGTCGAGAGCGCAGCCGCCGGCAGCGCCCGGGCGACGGCCTCCAGCGCGTCGGGGAGCTTGTGCAACGGGTACGCCATCCCGCCCAGGAACAGCAGCACGAGGAAGAGCCCGTTCGCGGCGGCGAGGTTCGCCTCGGCACGCAGCGTCCCTGCGAGCAGCATGCCGATCGCCGCGAACGCGACCGTCCCGACGAGGACGAGGACAACGGCCACCACGATGCTGCCGTTCGACTCCCAGCCGAGTGCCATGCCCGTCCCCACGACGATGGCGACCTGGAGCACTTCGATCGCGAGCACGTTGAGCGTCTTCGCCGCGAGCAGACCCCCGCGCGAGAGCGGCGTCGAGCCGAGGCGCTTCAGCACGCCGTAGCGACGCTCGAACCCGGTCGCGATCCCGAGGCTCACCATCGCGCTCGACATCACGGCGAGCGCGAGGACCCCCGGCACGAGGAAGTCCACCGGTCGGCGGACCGTCGACACCGCGTCGACCTTCGTGAAGAACACGAGGATCCCGATCGGCACGAGGAACGCCACGAGCAGGCTCTCGCCGCGTCGGAGGGTGAGGGCGAGCTCCACCTTCGTCTGCGCGAGGACCGCATGCATCGCGCGGGTCACAGCCGCACCTCCTGCGTGAGGCGGAGGAAGACCTCTTCGAGCGTGCGGCGTCCCGTCTGCAGCTCGCCGAGACGGATGCCCTCGTCACGGAGCCAGCCGGCGAGGTCGGCTACCACCTCGGGGGTCGCCTCGGTCGCAAGGTGGTACTCACCGGCGCGCACCTCGGTCACCGCGTCGGCGGCGAGCCCCAACCGGGACGCGAGCCGCGTCACCTCGATCCCGGGGACCGCGGTGAACCGCGTCTCGCTCACCGCCGCGGAGCTGGTCAGCTCGGTCGGGGTGCCGAGCGCGACGAGTCGGCCACGATCGACGATCGCGAGGCGGTCGCAGAGCTGCTCGGCCTCGTCCATCCCGTGGGTCGTCATCACGACGGTCACGCCTTCGGCGCGCAGCTCCCGGATGAGGTCCCAGGTCGTCGCCCGGGCATGCGGGTCCATCCCGGCCGTCGGCTCGTCGAGGAAGAGCACTCGTGGGTCGCCCGCGCGTGCTCT
>JBKJJI010000052.1:0-9126 GCA_046598115.1 Acidimicrobiia bacterium
CATCGACATCGGGCCGATCCCGCTGCACGCGTACGGCCTGCTCCTCGCGATCGGGGTGCTCACGGCGTCGTGGATGACGGAGCGACGTTGGGTCCGCTGGGGCCACCCGGCGAAGGAGTGGTCCGAGGTCGTCGTCTGGATCGTGATCGGCGGGGTCGTCGGCGCACGCCTATACCACGTCGCCACCGACTACGAGAAGTTCCAGGGCGACTGGCTCCGGGTCTTCGAGATCTGGAAGGGCGGGCTGTCGATCTGGGGCGTCGTGGGCGGGGGCCTCATCGCGGTGCTCCTCGTGTGCCGTGCCCGCAAGATCGACACCTTCCTCCTCACCGACGCGATCGTCCCGGGGCTCCTCGCGGCACAGGCGATCGGGAGGTGGGGCAACTGGTTCAACCAGGAGCTGTTCGGCAAGCCGAGCACGCTCCCCTGGGCGCTCGAGATCGACCCCGCGCATCGTCCCGAGGGCTTCGCGCAGTTCGCGACCTTCCACCCGACGTTCCTGTACGAGTCGATCCTGTGCCTGGGCCTCGTCGCGCTGCTCCTCTGGGTCGAGCGTCGCTGGCGGCTTCGCACCGGGCAGCTCAGCGCGCTCTACCTCGTGTCGTACTGCTTCGGCCGGTTCTGGCTCGAGAACCTGCGCATCGACGACGCGAAGATCGTGGCCGGCCTCCGCATCAACGCCTGGGTGAGCCTCGCCGTCCTGGCCTGCGGGATCGCGTGGTTCTTCTGGGCGGGCCGGCACAGGCGGGTCGATTCCGGCCGCTACCCGAGCGCCGGGAATCCCTCGGAGGTGGACGCGCCGCTGGCGCCATGACCTCGGTCACGGTTCGACGAACGCACGCAGGCGGTCGCGTAGCGTGGACGGGAACGTCCCGCACGAAGCGGGCTGCCACCGACCCCTGCCGCCGACCCGAGGAGTCCGACGTGACCGCTCCCGTCGCCACCGAGACGATCGCCGCGAGGGCCGTCGGCGCGTCCAAGATCTACGGCTCGGGGGAGGCCGAGGTGCGCGCGCTCGACGGCATCGACGTCGAGTTCGAGCGTCACCGCTACACCGCGATCATGGGGCCCTCGGGCTCGGGGAAGTCGACGCTGCTGCACTGCCTCGCCGGCCTCGACCGCGTCACGTCGGGACAGGTCTTCCTCGGCGACGTCGAGATCAGTGCGTGCTCCGAGAAGCAGCTCACGCTCATCCGGCGCGACTCGATCGGCTTCGTGTTCCAGACCTTCAACCTGATCCCGACCCTCACGGCCGCTGAGAACATCACCCTGCCGCTCGCCCTCGCCGGTCGGAAGCCCGAGCGCGACACGTTCGAGCGCATCGTCGACACCGTGCGACTCCGCGACCGCCTGTCCCACAAGCCGAGCGAGCTCTCGGGCGGCCAGCAGCAGCGCGTGGCCGTTGCTCGGGCACTCCTCAGTCAGCCCGAGATCGTGTTCGCCGATGAGCCGACCGGGAACCTCGACTCGAAGTCGGGGGCAGAGATCCTCGGGTTCATGCGCAAGGCCGTCGACGATCTCGGGCAGTCGATCGTCGTGGTGACCCACGACCCGAACGCGGCGAGCTACGCGGACCGCGTGGTGTTCCTCGCCGACGGACGGATCGTCGCCGAGCTCGGGGCGCCTACGACCGACTCCGTGATCGACACGATGAAGCAGCTGGGTGGCTGAGCAACCGTCATGCGTCGCGTCACCCTGAAGAACCTCTTCGCGCGGAAGTTTCGCCTCGTCCTCACCTCGCTGTCCGTGGTGCTCGGAGTCGCGTTCATGGCGGGGACGTTCGTGCTCACCGACACGCTCGGGAACGTCTTCGACCAGCTGTTCGTCGACGTGAACCGCGGCGTCGACGTCGCGGTCCGCAGCCCCGCGGCGTTCGAGGAGCATGGGCCCACGGGTGAGACCACACGGGAGCCGGTCCCTGAGACGCTGCTCCCGACGGTGCGCGACGTGCCGGGGATCGGTGCGGCTGAAGGTGGGGTCCAGGGCTACGCGCTCGTGGTCGCGCTCGACGACCAGGGCGAGCCCGGGGAGGCGATCCAGAGCCAGGCCCCGAGCATCGGGGTGACCTGGGGCCCCGACCGCGAGCTGAACCAGGCCTTCGGCGGCGACGGCCGCCCCGAGGCGGGCACCCGGCCGAAGGGGTCCGGCCAGGTCGCGCTCGACGAGGTGACGGCGGGCGAGGCCGGCGTCAGGCCGAAGGCCGTCGAGCGGTGCGCGTCGAGCGGACGGTGCGACCGGGCGAGGGTCCAGGTCGTGTTCCTCCAGCACCCCCCGCAGATCTTCGACGTCGTGGGCATCTTCCGGTTCGGCACCGTGGGGAACCTCGCCGGTGCGACCCTGACGGCGTTCGACACCGCCACCGCCCAGACGGTGCTGAACCGCCTCGGTCAGTTCGACGAGGTCCGCGCGTACGCGGCCGAGGGGGTATCGCAACAGGAGCTCCGCCGCCGCGTCGCGCAGGCGGTCAACGTGCCGGGAGGGCCGCGGTACGAGGTGCTCACCGGTGCGCAGCTCGCCGCCGACACGTCCGACGAGATCAAGCAGAACCTCGGGTTCTTCAGCACGTTCATGCTGGTGTTCGCGTTCATCGCACTCTTCGTCGGCGCGTTCATCATCTACAACACCTTCTCGATCATCGTTGCGCAACGCGCACGAGAGCTCGGGCTCCTGCGCGCGCTCGGCGCGTCCGGGCGCCAGGTGATGGGTTCGGTCGCCCTCGAGGCCCTCGTCGTCGGTCTGATCTCGGCGGTGCTCGGGCTCGGGCTCGGCATCGCCGTGGCGATCGGTCTCCAAGAGCTCATGCGCGCGATCGGGTTCGAGCTCCCTTCGGGCAACCTCATCGTCGCCAACCGAACCGTCATCGTGTCGGTGGTCGTCGGCACCCTCATCACGCTCGTCTCCGCGATCGGGCCCGCACGTCGCGCCGCGAGGGTCTCACCGATGACCGCGCTGCGCACCGACGCGACCCTCCCGACGAGCGGCCGTCGTCGCTTCGTGTTCGGTGCGCTCGGCACCGCCGTGGGTGCGGGGCTGATGGTGCTCGGCCTCGCGCCGTCGGAAGGGTCGATCCAGGCCGTGGGGCTCGGTGCGCTCCTCGTCTTCCTCGGGGTCGCGATGCTGAGCCCGCTGCTCGCGCCGCGGGCGGCCCGGGTGCTCGGCTGGTTCCCGGCACGCGTGCGCGGGATGTCCGGGGTGCTCGCCCGCGAGAACGCGCTGCGAAGCCCGCGACGCACGGCCTCGACCGCGGCGGCGCTGATGATCGGGCTCGCGCTCGTCAGCGTGGTGGCGATCTTCGGCGCGTCGGTGAAGCAGACGCTCGGCGACGTGCTCGAGACGGACCTGAAGGCCGAGTTCCTCCTCACGACCGACAACTTCTCGCCGATCTCGCCCGAGGTGGCGGCGGCCGTCCGAGCGGACCTCCCCGACTCGTTGGTGACCGAGTTTCGCTTCGGCCAGTTCGAGCTCGGGGCCGACACGCTGGCGCTCCTCGGTGTGGACCTGAACCTCGGTGCGACGCTCGACGTGCACCCCCGGGCCGGGGCGCTCGACAGCTGGCGCTCCGACGGTGGCCTCCTGATGTTCGAGGACGCGTTCACGGCGCTCCCCGCCGCGGCACGGCGGGCGCGTGAGGTCGAGATCCGGTTCCCGAGCCAACCCGTGGGGGAGACGACCACGGTGCGGATCGCCGGCCTCTTCGACAAGAAGGACGCGGTGGGCAACGACTACCTGCTCGCGATGCCGGACTTTGAGCGCTCCTACACGGATCAGGCCGACGTGTTCGTCGGCGTGAAGATCCCGTCGGGGACGTCCGTCGCGGCCGCCCGCCGCGTCATCGACGCGGCGCTCGTCCCGTACCCGAACGTCGACGCCAACGACCAGGCCGAGTTCCAGGAGAGCCAGGAAGCACAGATCGACCAGTTCCTGAACCTCATGTACATGTTGCTGATGCTGGCGGTCGCGATCGCCCTCATCGGGATCGTGAACACGCTCGCCCTCTCGGTGTTCGAGCGGACCCGCGAGCTCGGGCTGCTGCGGGCCGTCGGGATGACGCGATCGCAGCTCCGGCGGATGATCCGCTACGAGGCGATGATCATCGCGACCTTCGGTTCGCTCCTCGGCCTCGGCCTCGGAGTCGCCTTCGGGGTCGCCATGGTCACGTCGCTGAAGGCCGAGGGGATCAACCTCGCACTCCCCGTCGGCCAGCTCGTCGGCTTCCTCGTGCTCGCCGCCATCGCCGGGCTCGTCGCCGGGATCCCGCCCGCCCGTCGCGCGGCCAGGCTCGACGTGCTCGAGGCCATCTCGCACGAGTAGTCCCGACCGTCGGGGCGTACGATCCGCGCCGTGGCCGACGACGAGATCGCAGCGCTCGAAGCCGAGCTCCGTCGCTCCGTCGCCGACCGGATCCCGCGCCGGCGTCGCGGGACCGCGGTCTCGGTGCTCGGTGCCGGTCTCGACGACGTCGCCCCCGGCCGGGCCTACCTGCGCGTCCTCGCCGACGGCGGGTGGGCGGTCCCGACCTGGCCGGGTGTGCTCGGAGGCCGCGGTGCCACGCCGGCCGAGGCCGCGACGATCACGCGTGTGCTCGCCGGGTTCGAACAGCCCGACCTCTACCCCTACCTCGTCGGCCTCAACGTCGTCGGGCCCACCGTGCTCGCGATCGCCGCCGACGAGCAGCGCGCCCGCTGGCTGCCTGCCATCGCGCGTGGCGACGAGATCTGGTGCCAGCTCTTCTCCGAGCCGGGGGCCGGTTCCGACCTCGCTGCGCTCGCCACCCGGGCCGTGCGCCATGGTGACGAGTGGACCGTCACGGGGCAGAAGGTGTGGACGAGTCGGGCCCACTACGCGCGGTGGGGCCTCCTCCTGGCCCGGAGCGACGAGACGCTCCCGAAGCATGCGGGGATCACGGCCTTCGCGCTGGACATGCACACACCCGGGGTCGAGGTGCGCCCACTGCGTCAGATGAACGGCGATGCGCACTTCAGCGAGGTCTTCCTCGACGGCGCGGTCGTGGCCGACGCGGATCGCATCGGAGCGCCGGGCGAGGGCTGGTCGGTGGCGAAGACGGCGCTCGCCCACGAACGCGGCGCGGTCTCGGGCGCCGGCGCCGGCCTCGCGCCGCTGGTCGAGCGGATGCTGGCGATCGTCGCCGACGGCGGTGACGCGGTCCGGCGTGACCGGGCACTCGGCGTGTACACGGATGCGGAGGCCGCCCGGCTCACGGGCCGTCGGGCGCGCGCGGCCGCGCAGGCCGGGCGAGCGCCCGGTCCGGAGGGCTCGGGTGCGAAGCTGCGCGGCAGCGCGATCTTCAAGGCGACGACCGACGCCGCGCTCGCGGCCCTCGGACCGGCGTCCGTCGCGGTCGAGCCCCTGCAGCATCCCGATGGCGACGACTGGCAGACGCTCTTCCTGACTGCCGCGTCGATCTCCATCCGCGGCGGGACCGACGAGATCCAGCGCAACATCGTGGGGGAGCGGGTCCTGGGTCTCCCGGCGGAGCCGAGGGTGGATGTCGACCGCACGTTCCGCGAGTCCCCGTCGTCCGACGAAGTGGAGTAGCCCATGCCGGAGTCACCTGTGGTGCTCGAGATCGCCGACGGGATCGCCCGTGTCACGCTCGACCGGCCCGACGCGGCGAACGCGATCGACGTCCCGCTCGCCGTCGCGCTGTCGGAGGCGACCGCATCCATCGAAGCGACCGACGGCGTGCGTGTCGTGTTGCTCACCGGCCGCGGCGCGCGCTTCTGTGCCGGGGGCGACGTCCGTCCGTTCGCCGCTTCGGGCGACGACCTCGGAGGGGCGCTCGCCGAGAAGCGCCCCCCGACCTGCGTCAGGTGGACCGGGGCGGGCGCTGATCCGTCGGCGGACCCGCGAACGCCTGGGCGATGTCGATCCACTCGCTCGCCGCGGCGCCGGTGATGGTGAGCTCGGTGTCGGCCGGATGGCGCCGCTGGGTCACCACGAGGCAGAAGTCGATCGCGGGTCCGAGGATGGAGTCGGATGCCTCGGCCGGCCCCCAGGACCAGATGTCGTCGTCGCCCGGCGCGGCGAGGTCGACGCGCACCGGCACGTCGGGGACTGCTCGGCCGCGGGACTCGTAGGCGAACCCGCGGGTCCGGATGCCGAGGTCGGCGATGTGGCGCAGACGCACCGTCGGCTCGCACTGGACGTCGAGCGCGTCCGCGATGTCCTGACCATGCGCCCAGGTCTCCATGAGACGGGCCGTCGCGAACGACATCGCCGACATGTCGGGTCCGAACCACGGGAGTCGGTCGCGCGCGTCGCGCGTCCGCAGCGCGTCGACCATGGTGGCCCGACCCGCCCGCCACCAACCCAGCGCCCACCCCACCTCGTCCGCGCCACCGGTCGCTGTGCGCCCGAGACGGCCCGACCGCATCTCGGTGTCGCGACGATCGGCATCGCTGATGTAGTCGCCGAGCTGACGACGGAACTCGTCGGGGTCGGTCGCCGACAGCGCGGCCCACTCCTCGGTCGCGGCCAGATGCGCGATCTGGTCGCGCACCGTCCAGCCCTCGGCCGGTGTCGGACGGGCCCACGCTTCGGCGTCGATCCCATCGACGAGCCCGTCGACGACGGCCTCTTCGGCGAGGAGGTCGTCGAGCAGCGCCGCGTACGGGTCCATGGGCGCACGATACGCGCCTCAGACGATGCGGCTCTCCTTGTCGCCCCAGTAGCGGTCGCGCAGGAGCCGCTTGTACAGCTTGCCCGTCGGTTGCCGCGGGAGCTCCGGATCGAAGTCGACCGCCTTCGGGCACTTGTACTTTGCGAGGTGCTGACGACAGAACCCGAGGAGCTCGGTCTCCAGGGCCGGGCCGGCATCGGCCATGTTCAGCGGCTGGACCACGGCATGGACGCGTTCACCCATCTCGGGATCGGGGATCCCGAACACCGCCGCATCGAGCACCTTGGGGTGGGTGATCAGCAGGTTCTCGGCCTCCTGCGGATAGATGTTCACGCCACCGGAGACGATCATGAAGTCGCGGCGGTCGGTGAGGTACAGGTACCCGTCCGCGTCGACCCGCCCCATGTCGCCGACCGATGCCCACCCCCGCGCGTCGATGGTCTTCGCGGTCTTGGCCGGGTCCTTGTGGTACTCGAAGCGCATCGCCCGGTCGCTCGGGGCGAACCACACCACGCCGGACTCGCCGACGGGCAGGGGCCTGCCGTTCTCGTCGAGGATGTGCACCTCGGTCCCGAACGGCTTCCCGACCGAACCGGGGTGCGCGAGCCACTCCTCGCTCGTGATCATCGTCGAGCCCATGCCCTCGGTCGCGCCGTAGTACTCGAAGATGATCGGCCCCAACCATTCGATCATCTGGTGCTTGATCTCGACGGGGCATGGCGCGGCGGCGTGGATGACGAGCTGGAGTGACGAGAGGTCGTACTTCTCGCGCACCTCTTTCGGCAGCTTCAGCATCCGGACGAACATCGTCGGGACGAATTGCGCATGCGTGATGCGATGCCGTTCGATGGCCCCGAGGCATGCCTCGGGGTCGAAGTGCTCGAGGATCACGTTCGTGCCACCGAAGCGGTTGATCGCGATGCAGAACTGCAACGGCGCGGAGTGGTAGAGCGGCGCCGGCGAGAGATAGATCGTCTCCTCGTCGATGTTGTACAGCGCGGCGAAGCCCGACAGCCCGATGTCTGGGTTCCCGACGGGCTTGCGCTCGAGCCGGTAGCGGATTCCCTTCGGGCGACCCGTGGTGCCCGAGGAGTACATCATCGCGTGACCCTCGAGCTCTTCCTCGAGTGGCTCGGACGACTCCGCGGCGGTCGCGTCCGAGTAGGGCTCGTAGCCGACGACCGCGCCTCCCACGACGAGACGCGTCTCGACGACGTCCGGGAGCAGGGGGAGGAGATCGTTCGCCAGGTCAGCGAGGTGGTGCGAGACGATCAACGCCTTCGCGTCGCAGTCGTCGACGATGTAGGCCGCCTCCTCGGCGGTGAAGTGGAAGTTGATCGGCGTGAAGTAGAGCCCGGACCGCTGCGCAGCCCATGCGACCTCGAGGTAGTGCTCGTTGTTCTCCATGAGGATCGCGATGTGGTCACCGAACTGCAGTCCCCGGCGGTGGAGCAGCCGGGCCAGCCGGTTCGAGCGCTCGTCGAGCTCCCGGTACGTGACCGCCGTCCTGGTCGCGTCGAGCACGAACGCGGGATGGTCGGGGCGTTCTCGAGCGTGCTGTCCAGGCCACATGCCGCGCACCCTATTCGCGTCGGACGGGGGCCGGGAACGCCCCCATCGCGCGCGCGGACCGTCATCGGCACTGCACGGACCCACAACAATTCCTAGGCAGCATCACGTCATGACGATCCCGGGCCATGCCCATCGCGTGAACGTCCGCTGCACCACGACCCTGGCGGGGTCCTCGCTCCTCGGAGTGGCGTCGGCACGCGGCTGACGTCGATCGATCAGCCGCCGCGGAGTTTCGAATCCTTCTCACGGACGCTGTCGGCGAGCGCGGACGCAAAGCGCTCGAGCTCGTCGCGGAGGGACGGGTCGGCGAGCGCCAGGATTCGCACGGCGAGGATTGCGGCGTTCCGGGCGTTGCCGACGGCGACGGTCGCGACCGGGATCCCGGCGGGCATCTGGACGATCGACAACAACGAGTCGAGTCCGGAGAGGTGCTCGAGCGGGACGGGGACGCCGATCACCGGGACGGTGGTCATGGATGCGGTCATCCCGGGGAGGTGTGCCGCGCCCCCGGCGCCGGCGATGACGACCTGGATCCCACGCGCCGCAGCAGTGCGCGCGTACTCGAACATTACGTCGGGGGTCCGGTGGGCCGAGATGACGCGGACCTCGTGCGCGACCCCGAACTCGACGAGCGCATCGACCGCGCCCTGCATCACGCGGAGGTCCGAGTCGGAGCCCATGATCACGCCGACCACTGGATCCGACGGCGGATCCGACGACGGGGTTGCTGCGCCGGCCACGACGCGCACGCTAGTCGCGGGGGCCGCCACGCGAGTCAGAATGGGCCATGCGCACACGACTGACGGACCTGCTCGACGTGGAACACCCGGTGATGCTCGCCGGGATGGGCGGCGTCTCCTACCACCGGCTCGCCGCGGCGGTTTCGGAGGCCGGCGGCGTCGGCTGCCTCCGGG
>JBKJJI010000272.1:0-3943 GCA_046598115.1 Acidimicrobiia bacterium
GCGGCGGGACCGCCGAGTAGAGATCCGGGACGACCCGCACAGCGTCGTCTCAATTGTTCAACGACCCGTTGGACAATTGCCACCGATCCGAGCATCGGGTCGAGGAGTGCTCATCACCCTGGGCGGTGGGCGGGCGTCGGAGGTTGGCTGTGAGCTGGTCGGGATCGCGGCGCGTGTCGGCTGGGCCAACTGTGCAACGACCCGTTGCATGATGCGCTCGGTTCTGCGGGTGGCGAGGGCTCTCCCTGTCACGACTTCGGCGGAGCTCTGCGGGTGACCGACGGGCAGTCAAGAAAGGGGCCGCGGGACGTCGGCGACCCCGGTCGCCGCGTGGCCCGACCTCGACGGGCCGGCGGCACGCGCGACAATTGCGCCGAGTTCGTGACAGGGCGCCCCAGTGCTGATGTCGCGGCGCCGCGCGGCGCGTTTGGGTCAGGCGGGTCATCGTGGCCAGCGGCGCGGGGCGTCCGCGGCCGGCGCAGCGGAAGTCTCCGGTGGCCGCAAGGGCGCGTGAGGCGGTGGCGGGTCTGGCTCGGAGGTCTGGTCGGCTTGGGGCCAGGGCTCGAGTTTGGTGTCGGCGAGGTAGGCGTGGAGCTGCTCGCGGCTGGTGAGCGGGGTCGCCTTGAGCCAGCGGTCGTCGAAGTCGTCGGTGAGCCGGTCGAACAGCCCTCCGTCGGTGGCCCGGCGGAGGTGGATCAGCGGCGGCGACTGATCGGCGAAGCTGATGTGTCTGAGGGCGAGGAGGATCTCGTCGTCGGCGCGGTAGATGATGTGGTCCTCGCCGGCGGGCGAGGCGCGGACCTCGATCGCGTCGATGTCGAGCAGCGCTTCGACCTGTTCGTCTGAATCCTCGATGATGATGCGAATGCGGCAGCCGTCAGCGGCGCGTGCGCGCAGGAGCGCGGCGACCCCGGGCTGGGATGCGAGATTCGGGATGACGATCTCAATCCACTCGACCGCTGCGCCGAGGAGCTCGGCGGCGTTCGGTGCGGCGGGATCCGTCGAGTACGCGTAGCCCGCGATCACGTCGCCGGTCACATGCGTCGTAGGCTCGAGCGCACCGGACGTGGCCGGGGCGGGAACGGCGTCGGGCCAGAGCGCGTATTCGGTCGTGTCGAGCGCGCCCACGACCCGGGTGCGGTGCCGCGGGTACGGGGTGCGACCCGCGAGCCAGCGCCGCACGGTCTTGACGTCGACCTGAACGATGTCGGCGAACTCCTCGAGCGTCAGTCCCGCACACGTGATCGCGGCCCGCAAGTGCTCGTTCTCCAAGACGGTCTCCCCTTCCCGAAAGTCGCCGGTTTCCAGCGGTTCCAGTGTAGATGTCCGAAGACGTCCCAGGACGTCCTCGCGGACGTCCTCAGATGTCCTTGCGCCGTCCCCGGCGAGCCTGCATGGTGACCGGCATGCTCACCGCGCCCCCGCAGATGACCGGCTCGCGCGACCCTGGTGGTCGCGTGCCGTTGACGCGCGATGAGGTGATGACCGCCTCTGAGGTCGCTGAGCTTCTGCACCTGCCGGTCTCGACCGTCTATTACCTGGCGCGCCGCGGGGAGCTGCCGGCGAGTCGGCTTGGGCGCACGTGGCGGTTTCTGCGGCCGCGGATCGAGCGGCTGCTGGAGGCGTAGCCGCCGGAGGATGCTGAGATGAGTCCTGTGGACAGGCCGGACGGGTGGGGACCGTCGCATCAGACCGAGGGCCGGCGGCGGTGGATCGCGAAGCCGCCGGTGCAGGTCGCCGCGCTTGGTGCGGTGTTCCTGATCGTGAGCGCGATTCATTTCGGCGCGACCGGCGTCGCGATCGCGCTGATCCTCGTGATCGTCATGGTCGTCGTGATCGACACGCTCATCGCACGCGCCCACGCGCACCCCCGCGCGGCACGGACGCCCGCGATCCCTGCCGGCCAGGACCCGTTGCGCGCGGTCCGCACGCTCGCCGGACGGGCCGGTGGTGGCGTGTGGCTCGGCGCGGGCGACGATGGGGAGTGGCAGTTCGCGCGGCCGGAGCGGGCCGTCCTGCTGCTCGGCCCGCCGCGGTCGGGCAAGACCAGCGGCGTGATCATCCCGGCGGTGCTCGCGCACGCGGGCCCGGCGATCGTGACCTCGACCAAGCCGGATGTCGCCCGTGCGACTGCGCGAGCCAGGGCGCGTGATGGGCGGGTGTGGATGTTCGACCCGACCGGCGCGAGCAGCCTGCCGGCGGGGCTCGAGCAGCTTCGGTGGTCGCCGGTGTCCAGCGCGCTGACGTGGGACGGCGCGGTCGTGATCGCCAGAGCGATGACCGTGACCGTCGGGACCGGTACCACCGATCGCTCGCATTGGGCCAACCGCGCGCAGGCTTTGCTGGCGCCGATGTTGCACGCTGCGGCCGTGCACGGCAAGGAGATGGAGACGGTCGTTGACTGGGTGATGCGCCACGAACTCGACGCGCCCGGAATCCTGCTCGAGGACCAGCGCGCGAGCCGGTTGGCGTTCGGTTCGCTGCTCGGCCTGCTGAACACGGAGGACCGCGAGCGGTCCTCCGTGTTCTCCGCGGCCGCGGATGCGCTTCAGGCGTATACGAGCGAGGGCGCGCTCACGACCGCGAGCGATCCGAACTTCGACCCCGCCGCGTTCATCTCCGGCAGCGACACCGTGTTCATCTATGCGCCGGCGGATGAGCAGGCTGCCGTCGCACCGGTCGTCTGCGGCCTCCTGGCGGAGGTTCGGCGGGCGACATACCGGGCGCACGCCGCCGGCCAGCTCGCCGAGCGGGTGTTGTTCGCACTGGACGAGGTCGCGAACATCGCTCCACTTCAGGAGTTGCCGCAGATCGCGTCGGAGGGAGGTGGGCAGGGCCTCACGCTCCTCGCGGCGCTCCAGGACCTCTCGCAGGCCCGCGCCCGCTGGGGCAAGGCCGCCGACGGGTTTCTCACCCTGTTCGGCGCCAAGCTGCTGCTGCCCGGAATCGCCGACACGACCACCCTTGAGGCGGTGTCGACGATGCTCGGCGAGTACGACCGCCAAGTCATCTCGCGCACCAGCGACGCCAGCCTATTCAGCGACCCGGGCAAGAAGAGCCGAACCGTGTCCACGCAGCGCACCCGTGTGCTCTCGCCCGGCGAGATCGCCGCGATCCCCGCCGGCCGCGGACTGCACCTCGACGGCACCGACTGGGAGCTGCTCACCCTCACCGCCGCTCACCGCGACGAGCCGTGGCGGACGCTCGCCGCCCCGGCCGGATCATGAACACGACCGAGCCCGTGCCGCTGATTGGCCTCCGTGGGCGTTTCTCGGGCGGGACGTCTTGGGACGAGTTGGGACGTCTTGGGCCCTCAGCACTCAGTGCGTGGAGTGTATGTCTGGATCGCGGGGAGACGGACGTGGTGGGAGTCGGGAGTCTAGGGTGCTGATCGTCGCGAAGATCACGAAGGGCACGGCGGGCGGGTATGCCGAGTACCTCGAGGGGAAGGCCAGGGCGTCGGAGCTGGGCGACTACTACCTCAAGGACGGGGAACGGGTCGAGGCTCCAGGTCGCTGGGCGGGCGGAGCGCACCTGTTCGGGCTCGACCCCGAGGTGCCGGTGACGGGCGAGCAGCTGCGCACGCTGATGGACGTCCGCCGCCCCGACACCGGCGGCGAGCTGCGCCGCGTTGGCGGGAGTGGTGAGGCGGTCGCCGCATTGGACGCGACGTTCTCCGCGCCGAAGTCGGTCAGCGCCGTCTGGGCGCTTGGTTCACCGGAGCTGCGCGAGCGGATCGAGGCCGCGCACGAGGCCGCGATCGGCCGCGCGCTCGACTACTCGGTCCAGCACGTGCCGATGCTGCGCCAACGCGTGGACGCGGAGACGGTCCTCCATGACAAGGCGGTAGGGGTCGTCGCGACGAGCTGGCGGCACACGACGGCTCGCGCCGTTCCCCATCAGGTTCCGGACCCGCAGCTGCACTCGCATGTCCTGTTGCACG
>JBKJJI010000309.1:0-10278 GCA_046598115.1 Acidimicrobiia bacterium
GCGACGATCGCCGAGCTCGACGACCCGGGCGTCAACATCATGACGATCGAGGACCCGGTCGAGTACGTCGTCGAGTCCGTCAACCAGATCCAGATCAACCACGGCATCGGGGTGACGTTCGCGTCGGGGCTGAAGTCGATCATGCGCCAGGACCCGGACGTGATCCTCGTCGGCGAGATCCGGGACGTGGAGACCGCCCGCATCGCCGTGCAGTCGGCGCTCACGGGGCACTTCGTGCTCTCGTCGTTGCACGCCACCGACTGCGCGACGGCACTCCAGCGGTTTCGCGACATGGGCATCGAGCCCTTCCTCATCAACTCGTCGGTGCTCGCGCTCGAGGCCCAGCGGCTCGTGCGCCGCATCTGCGTGCACTGCCGCGAGTCGTACGAGCCGACGGCCGCCGAACGGGCGTTCTTCCTCCAGGCGACGGGTATGGAGAAGGAGTCCTGGACGCATGGCGCCGGCTGCAACCTCTGCTCGCACACCGGGTACTCGGAGCGCATCGGCGTGTACGAGCTGATGCGCATCACCGACAAGATCCAGGACCTCGTGCTGGCCGACGCCGGGCACGACGAGATCCAGGCGGTTGCCATCGAGGGCGGCATGCGCACCCTGAAGGACGAGGCAGTCCGCCTCGTCGCCGAAGACACTACGACGGTCGCGGAAGCTTTCCGCAGCGTCTACACGAAGTAGGAGCACGACATCATGGCCAAGTTCCGCTATGTCGCCATCGGCCCCGAAGGTGGACGCCAGTCGGGGGTGATCACCGCACCGAGCACGATCAGCGCGCGCTACGAGCTCATCGCACGCCAGCTCAAGGTGAAGTCGCTGCGCGAGCGCAAGAGCTTCACGCAGATCGAGATCACCAAGAAGAAGGTCAAGCCCCAGGACATCGCGAACCTGTCGCGCCAGCTCGCCGCGTTCCTGCGTGCCGGGATCCCCATCCTCGACGCGATCGAGGCGATGACGATCGAGGCGCCACCCGAGCTGAAGACGCTCCTCACGGAGCTGGCCGACCAGCTCCGGGGAGGCGACACGTTCTCCGAGGCCATCGCGATGCACTCCGAGCACTTCCCGACCTACTACCCGGGGATCGTCAAGTCGGCCGAGCTGAGCGGTCAGCTCGACGACGTCCTCGAGCAGCTGGCCGGCTACATCGATCGCGACCAGGCGACCCGCCGGAAGGTGAAGTCGGCGATGACCTACCCGGCGGTGCTGGGCGTGATGGCGGTCGTCACGTGCACGATCCTGATCGGGTTCGTGCTCCCGAAGTTCGCCGACTTCTTCGCCGGCTTCGACGCCGAGCTGCCGCTGACGACGCGGATGATGCTCGGACTCGGCGACATCGCCGGGATGCACGGTCCGAAGATCTTCCTCGGGATGGCGCTGTTCACCGCGCTCGCGGTGATGTTCCTCCGGTCCGAGCCGGGTCGGTTGCTCCGCAACAAGACGGCCTTGCGCGTCCCGGTCATCCGCGAGGTCGTGCGGGCATCGGTGATCGAGCGGTTCTGCCGGATCCTGAGCGCCATGGTCGCAGCCGGCATCCCGATCGCCGACGCGATGCGCGCCGCGATCGACAGCACCGACAACCGGGTGTTCTCCAAGAGCCTCGTGTCGGCGAGCGAGCGCATGCTGCGAGGTGAAGGTCTCGCCGGCCCGCTCAGCGAGACCGAGCTCTTCCCGGGGATGGTCACGCAGATGATGCGCGTCGGCGAGGAGACCGGGACGTTGGACTCCCAGCTCGAGATCGCGGCCGACTTCTACGAGTCCGAGCTGACGTTCAAGCTGGAGAAGCTCACGTCGCTGTTCGAGCCGCTGGTCACGATCCTCATGGGCATCATCGTCGGGTTCGTGGCGGTCGCACTCGTCCAGGCGATGTACGGGATCTACAACTCCTCGAGCGGGGTCGGCTGATGCGCGCGCTCGCGCGACGCCTGCGCGCGCGCCGGTCCGACGGCGAGCGCGGCGACACGCTGGTCGAGGTGATGATGACCGTCGCGATCGTCGGGATCGCGTTCACCGGGATCCTCACCGGGCTGGCGACCGCCATCAACCTGTCGGCGATGGACCGCGGCGACGCAAATGTGCGCACGGTCCTCGTCAGCGCGTCCGAGTCGGTGAAGAGCCAGACGTACGTGCCGTGCCCGGATGCGAACAACAACTCGTACAACCCGACCTCGGGGGTCACGCTGCCGTCGGGTTGGTCGTCCTCGAACGTCGTGGTCACGCAGCTCTACGGGTGGAACGGGACGTCGTTCACCACCTGCCCGGCGACCGACCAGAAGCTCCAGCTCATCGCGGTCAGGGCTACGTCACCCGACGGGCGCAGCACGGACTCGATCGAGATCATCAAGCGCAGCTCGTCATGAACCGCGCGACGTTCCGCGAGTCCACGCGTCGGGCCCACCCCGAGTCGGGCTTCACGCTCGTCGAGCTCCTGCTCGTGATCGTGCTGCTCGGGATCATCATCGCCCCGCTGACCGCGGGACTCATGGTGGGGCTCCGGACGACCGACGAGACCGCCAACCGGCTCGCGGGATCCAACGACGCCCAGCTCCTCTCGATCTGGCTCCCGCCCGACATCCAGAGCACCGGGAACCAGGCCGGCGACGTCGTCTTCTCGCCGACGGCGAACACCGAGTGCTCCGGCGTCTCGAACCGCCTCGGCCTCCGCTGGCGCGAGACCCAGGGCGCCGTCACGACCACCTATCTCGCGGCCTACGCGATCGCTGCCGAGGGCGACGGGCGTTGGTTCCTGCGCCGCTACCTGTGCGTGAACGGTGGGGCACCCACCTCGAACGTCGTGGCCCGCAACCTCGCGAGCTCGACGGCGACGGCGGTCACGAGCAGCGGGACCAAGGTCTCGATGACCGTCACGGCTGCCGCGACGCCAACCGACCCCACCAGCTACACCTTCACGGTCTCCGGGAACCGGAGGACCGTCTGATGCTGCACCGTGCCGCCCGTCGGTGCCGGGGCGAGGACGGGGTCTCCCTGATCATCGCGATGGCGTTCCTCTCGCTCCTCGGGGTCCTGGTCGTGTCGTTGCTCACCGTCGCGTACGGATCGTTCAAGACGACGCAGGTGGTGCGCGGTTCCAACAGCTCCCTGTTCGGTGCCGACGGCGGCGTCGACTACGGGATCGAGTATCTGCGCGCGAACTCGTCGATCTGCGCGAACGCGGGGTCGAACCAGAGCCTCCCGGCGCTGACCGTCGGCGGCAAGACCGTGGCCGTGAGCTGTCAGACCTCGACCGGCAGCGCCGCCGGCGCCGCCCTTTCGCCCACGCCGTACTCGTTGATCGTCACCGGCTTCCCGAAGAAGCCCGGGGCCTCGGCCTGGCGTCTCGACCAGCTCTTCCGGAAGGAGGGCAGCAGCGGGAGCGCCGGGACCGTCACGATCGGCGGCGGGCCGGCGTTCAACGCGGGGAACTTCTACGACAAGTTCGGTCCGGGGGAACCGCCCACGATCCAGTTCCAGGGTGACCTGACCCAGTGGAACTCCACCACCGGCCAGGACTTCGGACCCCACTGCACGAACTCCAAGGCCGTGGCCGCCTCGAGCGGAAACCCGAGCGTGACCGGCACCTGGGTCTGCGCCGTCCAAGCGAGCACGCCGGTCCCCGACCCGGTGCCGAACCTGATCGTTCCCACGACGACGGCTCCCGCGTCGATCCTGCAGGGCACCTGTCGGATCTTCTTCCCCGGGCGGTACACGTCGGCGCCGGACCTCGACGAGAACGCCCACTACTACTTCGCCAGCGGCGTCTACTACTTCGACGACGTCGGCGAGATCAAGATGGAGGCCGCGAGCGCCTTCGGTGGCGAGCCGCCGGCCGGTGAGAGCCGTGCGTTCTCGGCCATCACGCCGTGCGCGACCGACGCGATCGCGAACTCGCTGCGTCCGGGCTCGGCCACGGGCAAGGGCGTGCTCTTCGTCATGGGCAAGAACTCGAGGTGGAAGATCCACAACCATGTCGAGACCCGCTTCGAGATCTTCAGCCGGGTCCCGGCCGATCCCGCGCTCGAGCCCCCGGCGGGCATCTCGATCTACGCCCCCCGGTTCGACGGCCCGAACTGGGTCGCGAACGACGCCAGCGAGGTGATCTCCATGGACGGCACGGGCCCCCAGGTGGTGATCCACGGGCTCGTCTACGCCCCCGGGTCCGACACGCACCAGCTGCGCCAGCTCGCCAACCCGGCCGCCGGCGGGCTCGCGATCTTCAGCGGCGGGCTCGTGGTGGGTCGCTTCGAGGTGAAGTTCGACGGATCGAGCACCCTCGGGAAGCTGGTGCGGCGCGGCGACGGCGTCGCGGCGGCCACCGATCGGACGGTCGTCGTGACCGCCACCGCCACCGGCGGGGGCGACGCCCCGATCTCCGTGCAAGCGGTCGTCAGGCTCAACGCCAACTCGAGCGTGCCCCCGACGGTGTTGTCGTGGCGGAAGACATGAATCGCCTACGCGCGGACCGAGCCCGACGCAGGGGACGGGAAGAGGACGGCGTGTCGCTGCTCATCGCGATGGCGTTCCTCTCGTTCCTCGGGATCCTGGTGGTCTCGCTGCTCACGGTCGCGTTCTCGTCGTTCAAGACGACGGCCGCGGTGCGCGACAACAACAGCAACCTCTACGGCGCCGACGGCGGGGCCGACATCGCGCTCCAGATGCTTCGTGTCAACGCTTCCTACTGCCCGAACGTGTCGAGCAACCCGACCGCGATGCCGACGCAGACGATCGGTGGTCGCAGCGTCGAGCTCACGTGCCAGACGCTGAGTGGGACCTCGAGTGGCAGCGGTGGCGGTGCAGCGGGCGCCTACGCGGTCGTCGTCACCGGCTACAACGACCCCGGAGGGAGCGCTCCCGACTTCACCAAGCTCGTGGAGCTCGACGGCAAGGACAAGGACGGGAGCGACTCGACCCGCATCGAGGGCGGGAAGATGTTCAACGCGGGCAAGTTCAGGTTCAAGAGCGACTCGCCGCAGATGATCATCGATCAGGACCTCGACCAGTACAACGGCGCCTCCCCGTACTGCACCGACGACCAAGCGGCGGCCGCGTCGAGCGGGCAACCCCAGGTGACGGGAGTCTGGACGTGTCGCACCCCGGACACCTTCCCGGTCCCGGACCCGAACCCAACGTTGATCGTCCCGACCGCGGCCGCGCCGGCCGCGATCACCACCGGCAGCTGCACGGTGCTCTTCCCCGGGAGGTACACCAGCGACCCGACCTTCAACAAGGACCTGAAGTACTACCTCGCGAGCGGCGTCTACTTGTTCTCGGGAACCGGTGAGATCCAGGTCCAGGGCGAGGTCTTCGGTGGGCAGCCTGGCGCCGGTGCGAGCCAGACCTTCACCGACATCTCGCCGTGCTCGAACGACGCCGAGGCCAACGCGCTCCGACCGGGGACCGCGACCGGCTACGGAGTGCAGTTCGTCCTGTCCGGGAACTCCAAGCTCAGCATCCCCAACGAGACGAAGGCCAAGGTCGAGCTGTTCGCCCGCGTGCCGGCGAACCCGGCGCTGGAGGGGACCCCCGACGTGACGGTCTTCGCGCCCCGCACGGCCGGGACCGGCTACTCGGCCTGGAACAGCGACCGTGCGGTGGACATCAAGGGCAAGGATCCCCAGCTCGTCATCCACGGGCTCGTCTACGTGCCGACTTCGAAGTTCGACGAGCAGTTCGCGTTGGCGAACGAGAACGCCGGCTTCGCGCCCATCTTCGACGGCGGGCTCGTCGTTCAGCGGCTCAAGCTGAAGTTCAAGAAGGAGTACTCGAACCTCACCTTCGCCCGGATCCCGACGGTTGCCGCCACCACCCGGACGACGGTCGTGACGGCGACGGCCGCGGACCCGTCCGGGGGCGCTCCGATCACCGTCAAGGCCGTGATCCAGCTCGGGACGGGGGCCGGGACCCCGGCCACGATCCTGTCCTGGCGCAAGGTCTGAGGACCGGGCCGGGCTCCGAAATTCACACCGTTTCGGCCTCAAGGCCGGGCGAGCGAGCGCCGATATCTCTGTTCAAGGCCTCATTCGGCCTGACCCCAAGGGCTGACTCTGAAAGGGAGGCCACAAGATGATGCGCAAGATCTGGGAACGACGGAACTCGGACGAGTCCGGGTTCACCTTGGTCGAGCTGTTGGTCGTGATCGTGATCCTCGGCATCCTTGCCGCGGTGGCGGTGTTCGCGGTCGGTGGCGTGACGGACCGGGGCCGCCAGTCGGCGTGCAGGGCCGATGTGCGGTCGGTGGAGACGGCTTCTGAAGCCCACTACGCCAAGAACGGCTCGTATGCGGCGACCATCGCGGCGATCGTGACCGCGGGCTTCCTCAAGTCGGCGCCGGGATCCGCGAACGGCTACGTGATCAGCTACAACTCGACGGGCGGCGTGGTCACTGCGACGCCGGCCTGCAGCACCCTGTAGCAACGAGACCCCCCAAGCGAGCCGGCCGGGGCGCCCCAAGCGCCCCGGCCGCTTCGCGTCCCGACCCCGATCGAACGGGCCCGATCGATCGGGCTCGCTTCAGCCCAGATCCTTCGCCGTGACGGTCTGCGCCTCTTCGTGGGTGATCGCGCCCGTGCGCACGAGCTCGGCGAGCGACGCCTCGAGCGTCACCATCCCCGCCTTCTGGCCGGTGGAGATCACGTTGCGCAGCTGCTCGGTCTTGCCCTCGCGGATGAGGTTCGCCACCGCGGTGTTCGTGAGCAGGACCTCGAACGCGGCGACCCGCCCGCCATCGACCTTGCGGACCAACCGTTGCGCGACCACGCCGACGAGCGTCGCTGCGAGCTGCACCCGGATCTGGGCCTGCCGGTCGGCGTCGAAGATGTCGATGATGCGGTCGACCGCCTGCGCGGCGTCGTTGGTGTGCAGGGTCGCGAGCACCAGGTGCCCGGTCTCGGCGATCGAGAGCGTGGTCTGGATGCTCTCGGGGTCGCGCATCTCGCCGACGAGCAGCACATCGGGGTCCTCGCGGAGCGCCGACCGGAGCGCGCGCGCGAACGACATGCTGTCGGTGCCGATCTCGCGCTGGGTGACGATCGACCGTGCGTGCTCGTGGTGGTACTCGATCGGGTCCTCGAGCGTGAGGATGTGGGCGGCGCGAATGTTGCTGATGTGCTTGATCATGGCGGCGAGGGTGGTCGACTTGCCCGAGCCGGTCGGGCCGGTGACGAGGACGAGTCCTTGCGGTGTGTTCGTGAGGTTGGCGACCCCGGAGGGGATCCCGAGCGCTTCGAACGTCGGGATCTCGCGGGGGATCAGCCGGAGCGCGAGGCCCATGCTGCCCCGTTGGAAGAACGCGTTACCGCGGAAGCGGGCCTGCCACTGCCATCCGAAGGAGAAGTCGAGCTCCCGGTCCTCGTGCAGACGGCCCGCGAGCTCCGGGCCGAGCATCGAGACGAGGACCGGTTCGAGGGTGTCGGCGGTGAACGGCTCCTCCCCGCCGATGGGGCGGAGGTCGCCGTCGATGCGGACCATCGGCGGGGCCCCGGCGACGAGGAGGAGGTCGCTGCCGCGGTTCTCCCAGAGGGTGGTGAGGTAGCGATCGATCGACTGGGTGGACACCTGCTCCATCGGTCCAGTCTCGCGGTCGGGAGGCGCCGGATCGCGGCAAAGCCCGGTGCGCAGGACCCGTGGTGGGCCCGGGTATCCTCGTCTTCCCCCTATGGCATCCCTCACGACCTCGGTCGAAGCGCTCGACGACAACAAGGTTCGCTTGAAGATCGAGGTTCCTGCCGCGGAGTTCGAGAAGGCCATCGATGCCGCCTTCCGCAAGCTCGCGCGCGAGGTCAAGGTCGCCGGCTTCCGCCCGGGGAAGGCTCCCCGCCAGCTCCTCGAGGCCCGCCTCGGCACCGAGGTGGCGCGTGAGCAGGCGCTGCGCGACGCGGTCCCCGACTACTACGCCGAAGCGGTTGCCACCGAGGACATCGACGTGATCGCCGCGCCCGAGATCGACATCACCGCCGGCGAGGAGTCGGGCGACGTCGCGTTCGACGCCGTCGTCGAGGTCCGACCGGTGATCAAGATCAAGGGCCACAAGGCGCTCGAGGTCGAGGTCGCGGTCGAGGCGGTCGACGATGCTGCCGTCGACGCCCAGATCGACGCCCTGCGCGAGCGCTTCGCCGACCTCGAGGACTCCAGCCGCCCGCTCGTCGACGGCGACTACGCCCAGATCGACATCCGCGGCTCGGTCGATGGAGAGGCCGTCGACGGGATGAGCGCGACCGACTACCTCTACGAGGTCGGCTCGTCGACCGTCGTCCCGCTGCTCGATCCCCAGCTCCACGGCAAGAAGCCCGGCGACATCATCAAGTTCGACGACGAGCTCCCCGGGGGCGAGCCGGGCGTCGACGAGGCGAGTACCCGCACAGTTTCGTTCCGGGTCCTGGTGAAAGAGGCGAAGCGCAAGGTGCTCCCCGATGCCGACGACGAGTGGGCGACCGAGGTGAGCGAGTTCGACACGATCGACGAGCTGCGCGACGACGCGCGTCAGCGCCTCGGGCTCTACGCGAACGTGCAGGCGCAGCTCGAAGCCCGCGACAAGGTGCTCGAGGCTGCGGCCGAGCTCGTCACCATCGACGCGCCCGAGCCGCTCGTCGCCCAGGAGATGGAGCGCCGCCTTCACGATCTCCATCACCGACTCGAGCCCCAGGGGGTCACCATCCCGCAGTACCTCGCCGCGACCGGCCAGGATCAAGAGGTGTTCCTCGCCGGCTTGCGCGAAGGTTGCGCCAAGGCAGTGAAGGCCGATCTCGCACTGCGAGCGGTCGTCGCCCAGGAGGGGATCACCGTCGACGAGGCGGAGATCGATGCCGAGGTCGAACGGCTCGCGGAGCGTTTGGAGACGAAGTCCGCGAAGGTGCGACGCGATCTCGAACAGAGGGGCGCGCTCGAGGCGGTACGATCGGATCTCGCCCGCGGCAAAGCACTGCAGGTCCTCATCGAACACGCGACCGTGGTCGATGCTTCGGGTGCGACCATCGACCTCGATCTGCCCGATTCGCCGGGCCAAACCCCCGACCCCGCCGCAGAAGTGACGCCCCCCGAACCGCCCCCCGAACCCGCCGCAGCAGCGACGCCCCCGAAGAAGCTCAGGAGACGAAGCAGTGAGTGAACCGATCCGCAATTACCTGATCCCCACCGTCATCGAGCAGACGAACCGCGGTGAGCGCGCGTTCGACATCTACTCCAGGTTGCTCAAGGAGCGCATCATCTTCCTCGGCACGCCGGTCGACGACGCCGTCGCCAACCTCCTCGTCGCGCAGCTCCTGCACCTCGAGAGCGAGGATCCCGACAAGGACATCTCGATCTACGTGAACTCGCCCGGCGGCGAGATCACCGGCCTCTTCGCCATCTACGACACGATGCAGTTCATCAAGCCCGACATCCAGACGATCTGCGTCGGCCAGGCCGCATCGGCCGCGGCAGTGCTGCTCGCCGCCGGCGCGCCGGGCAAGCGCTACGCCCTGCCGCACGCCCGGATCCTGATCCACCAGCCCCACGGTGGTGCGCAGGGTCAGGCCGTCGACATCGAGATCCAGGCCAAGGAGATCAAGCGCATGCGCGAGCCCCTCGACCAGCTCCTCGCGCACCACACCGGCCAGACCGTCGAGAAGGTCGCCGGCGACACCGACCGCGACTTCATCATGAGCGCGCCGGAAGCAAAGGACTACGGGATCATCGACGAGGTGATCACCAATCGAGAGCTGGCCGCGGTCGCGGTGGCGGCGGGCGTGAGCTGAGCCGGGTACGAGGATCGCGGGGGAGGCGAGAGCGTGGCGAAGTTCGGTGACGGGGGCGACCTGCTGAAGTGCTCCTTCTGCGGGAAGAGCCAGAAGCAGGTCAAGAAGCTCATCGCGGGTCCGGGCGTCTACATCTGTGACGAGTGCATCGACCTCTGCAACGAGATCATCGAGGAAGAGCTCTCGCAGACCTCCGAGGTCCGCTTCGACGAGCTCCCCAAGCCGCGCGAGATCTTCGAGTACCTCAACGGCTACGTCATCGGGCAGGACGCGTCGAAGAAGGTCCTGTCGGTCGCGGTCTACAACCACTACAAGCGCGTGCAGGCCGGGGCGTACGGCGACCCCGACGTCGAGCTCCAGAAGTCGAACATCATGCTCATCGGGCCGACGGGGTGCGGCAAGACGCTGCTCGCGCAGACGCTGGCCCGGCTCCTGAAGGTGCCGTTCGCGATCGCCGACGCGACCGCGCTCACCGAGGCGGGCTACGTCGGTGAGGACGTCGAGAACATCCTCCTCAAGCTGATCCAGGCCGCCGACTACG